>JAKSJH010000138.1 GCA_024398315.1 Bacteroidales bacterium | reverse complement strand
AAAACCGAGGGTTCAGGGCGAGGCTCATGAAGAGCGCGAGCCTGGGAGACAGCCGGATCCTGCCTGCCTGGGGTTCCGGCGACCGAATCCACGGCGAAGGACATAAGGACGACAAGCAGAACAGGCAGTCTCATCATACTGAATCAGGAAACAATTGTCAATGAATATATTACTTTCCAGCAGACGAGTTCGTGAAGACCGTGTACATGGAACTGACATCTTCATCAGAAGAGGAATGAGGGGCGAAGTCAAGCGGATCGAGGATGAATCCCCTGCCTCCGGGTTCAGAGACGAGGATGGCAATCTTCGGGCACTCGTCAAGGAAGCCGAAATGCATGCCGGTCACCTGGGCGTTGAAGGCCCCCGTGCTGCGTATGGCGGTCTGGGAAGGGACCTTGCCGGAATACCACATGGCGAAGCAGTCCCTCATGTTGACAGCCGCACCCCTTTCAAGCAGGAAGCCTGTCGCGAACTGGTCGCTGTAGCAGCAGTTCAGCCAGTTGTTGCTGTCCCCTTCCACGATGAAGGCGCAGCTCGACTCATAATCCTGCTCCTTGTTGAATATGTAGAGAGGGTGGATGTTCCTCAAGGTGTTGCCTCCGGTCCTGATCCAGACACCTTTGTTGACCGAGGCGATGCGCATGTCGGTGAAGGTGTTGTCATACCCCTCCACGAGAACACCGACCGAATTGGGTCTGTTGTTGCCCACGATGTTGACATCCACGATGTCGCAGTCCGAAGAGCCGTTGTTGGCTCCCCTCTTGATGTGCAGTCCTACCCTTGTGTTCTTGATGGAGACGTGATTGACCCTCGTCTCGCGGCCGCTGTCGATGGAGATGCCGTCAGCCACGTTGCTGCCATCGAATATCCCGCCCTCGATGCCGTAGTTGCTGCCGTTGATGGTGATGCTGTTGAACGGATCCTTTCCGCCGAGCTTAACCAGCGCCTCGCCTTCCTTCCAGCCGTCCATGGCCTTGAGCACGGCGTAGTTGGCGAAAACCAGATGGACGGACTTAGCAGGATCGGCAGGTGTCAGGACCGGATGTGAAAGAAGATACACTCCATCAGGAAAGAATATGGTCCTGTTCGGATTGTTGTCTATGACTTCCTGGACCATGTCAGCCACGTCGCAGCCACCGTTGACCGGAACAGTCCCGGTCACTACGACATAGCAGCCGTTCCCGACCGTTGTGGTGACGTTGTTCGAGGAACTGTGCGAGTACCGGACTGAGGCACAGGAGGTCAATGCCAGCAGTGCTGCAAATACTGGAATGAAGATATGCTTCATCATATGATGGTTTTCTGCAAAGATAATCAAAAGAATTGCCTATATTGCGTATGACATATTCAAAATTGACATGAGATCCAGGACTCTGACTTTCATAGCCGCGCTCCTCGCTGCGGCTTCAATCCATCCAGTCAACGCATATTCCCAGGAATGGCCTGACGCCGATCCGCAGGCACGTCCCTACACCAGATGGTGGTGGCTGGGCAGTGCGGTGGACAAGGCCAACCTGACGAGATGCCTTGAAGAATATTCAAAGGCAGGGATAGGAGGAGTCGAGATCACGCCTCTCTACGGAGTCCAGGGGAACGAAGCGAACGACATTGAATTCCTCTCCCCTAAGTGGATGGAGATGCTCCGCCACACCATCGAGGAAGGCATGAGGCTCGGGCTTCAGGTGGACATGAACACCGGCACGGGCTGGCCTTTCGGAGGGCCTCACATCACTCCCGAACATGCCGCCACAAGTCATTTCTTCGTCAGTTATGAAGTGAACGGCGGCGAGGAGCTGGGGCAGCCGGTCATGGCGGAGGACACAAGGGACTGCAAGGGCGCGCGTCTGGACAGACTGATGGCCTACAGGGACGGCAAAGTCCTGGACCTCACCTCCAGAGTCACGGACGGAAAACTCGACTGGAAGGCCCCGGAAGGCGGTTCATGGCAGCTGGTGGCGCTGTTTGTCGGCAACACATTCCATCCCGTGAAAAGAGCCGCCCCGGGCGGAGAGGGATACGAGCTGGACCACCTCAACCCCAAGGCAGTGAAGCACTACCTGTACCGTTTCGACAAGGCGTTCAAAGAGAGCGGGGCTCCGTTCCCGGACACCTTCTTCAACGATTCCTATGAAGTCTATGACGCAGGATGGACACCGGGTCTGCTGGAGGAGTTCAGAAAACGCAGAGGCTACCGTCTGGAAGACCATTTCCTTGAATTCATGGATGACTCGAAGGACAGGAGCGAGACAGCGTCCAGGGTCATCTCGGACTACCGGGAGACCCTCTCCGACATGCTCAAGGAGAACTTCACGGAGCAGTGGTGCGACTGGGCGCACTCCCACGGATGCCGCACAAGGAACCAGGCCCACGGCTCCCCGGGCAACCTGATCGACCTCTACGGCATCGTGGACATTCCCGAATGTGAAGGCTTCGGACTGTCCGACTTCCACATAGAAGGACTCCGCCAGGATTCACTCGTAAGGAAGAACGACTGCGACCTTTCCATGCTGAAATACGCCTCCTCGGGGGCACATGTAAGCGGCAAACCGATAACTTCCTCAGAGACGTTCACCTGGCTTACAGAGCATTTCCGGACTTCCCTCTCGCAGTGCAAGCCGGACCTCGACCTGATGTTCGTGTCCGGAGTCAACCACGTCTATTTCCACGGTACGACATATTCACCGGAAGAAGAGCCATGGCCGGGCAGGAGGTTCTACGCGTCCATCGACATGTCCCCCGCCAACCCGCAATGGGACTGCATGCCATGGTTCGACTCCTACATAAAGAGATGCCAGTCATTCCTTCAGGCCGGAGTTCCCGACAATGATTTCCTGCTCTACCTGCCGATCTACAACATCTGGCATGACGTACCGGGGACATATCTGGCATTCGAGATAGACAAGATGGACAGCAGGGCTCCGGAGTTCATCGATGTCGTGACCGAGATAGACCGCTGCGGCTACGACGTAGACTACATCTCCGACGATTTCATCCGTTCCACCAGGGTCGAGGACGGTGTCCTCGTAACATCCGGAGGAACGAGGTACAAAGCACTCATCCTTCCTGCAGTCAGGTACATTCCGGAAGACGTTCTCCGCCATGTCATAAAGCTGGCGAAAGATGGAGCCACGGTGGTGTTCAAGGACAACTACCCGGTGTCCGCGCCTGGACTGGGAGACCTCAAGGCAAGGCAGAAAAGACTCGAAAGGAGCCTCCGCAGGCTCCCGGAAGCATCGTTCTCCAGAACGGAAGTCAAAGAAATCAGGAAAGGAAGGATCGTGACCGGATCCGATTTCGCCGACATCCTGGGACAGTGCGGAGGCAAGGCCGAGGAGATCAAGTCAGTCCATGGCGCCCACTGCATCAGAAGAGCTCTTGACGACGGATTCTGCTATTTCATCTCATCCCTTCAGGACAAAGGCATAGACGCCTGGGTCACTCTCGGCTGCGGCGGAGAGAGGGCCGTCATCTACGACCCGATGACCGGGAACAGCGGAGAGGCGGCCGTACGCAACGAGGACGGAAGGCTTCAGGTACATATTCAGATCGCATCCGGAGAAGCCGTCATCATCAGGACTTACGACAGGGACGAAGGGACTGGAAAGTCCTGGGGATATGTGGCCGGGAACCTTCCTGGCACGATTGTCCTGGACAAGGGATGGACTCTTTCCTTCCCGTGGAGCGAGCCTTCCGTTGACCGGTCATTCAAGCTTGACAGGCTCGGATCCTGGACAGAATCCGGTGACGCCACACTTCGCATCAACAGTGGTAAAGGACTGTACACCAACAGTTTCCAGATAAAGAACAAGGATGCAGCCGACGAGTGGATCCTCGACTTGGGCGACGTCAGGGAAAGCGCCGTCGTCAGAATCAACGGCAAGGAGGCCGGATGTCTCTGGGCCGTACCGTACCGCACAAGAATCGGAGAGTACCTTCAGGAAGGACTCAACACGATCGAAGTGGAAGTGACGAACCTGCCTGCAAACAGGATTTCCGAATATGATAGGAGAGGAGTCAAGTGGCGCCGCTTCAAGGACATCAACGTCGTCAACATCCACTACCAACCGAGCGACTACTCCGGCTGGGATCCGGTGCCTTCAGGACTCTGCAGTCCGGTGAAGATTGTTCCGGCGGCGGTTGAAGACTAAGAAGCTGTTTTTGAAATGGTTCACTGATCATTTCAAAACAGTTTCTAACGCCCTACGGAAGCCATGCTGTTAGGGAAGGCGAAATAGGTGTCCGGGAACGGCTCGTTGTTGAGCGTGAAATGCCACCATTCGCCCGGGATTCCGTGGAAGCCGGCTTCCCTCATGACTTTGTTGAGCAGGTTTCGCATCCTGCGCTGCTCAGCGGTGACGCCGGCATAGTCGAAATGGGACTCGTCGCCGAACCAGTCGAAGGAGCCTCCCATGTCGACATCGCAGCCCTTGGACTTGTCAAACAGGGTGAGGTCGACGGTGCTGCCTCTGGAATGACCGGACTTGGTAGCGACGAATCCTCTAGGAATGATCGTCGACTTAGGGATGTCCGGGTAGAAATACCTTCTGGTCAGGGTGTCAGCCGGATCTGCGGCCCAGCGGATGAAATGATCCACAGCCTTCTGCGGACGGTAGGCATCGAAAATCTTGATAGTGTAGCCCATCCCGGCGACCTTGTCGCTGACCTTCTTCAGCGCTGATGCGGACTCCTTGGTCATAAGAGCGACAGGTTGCTCGTAACCGTCAATCCTCGAGCCCACGAAATTGAAGGTCGAATAGTACCTGATCTCAAGGATGGCTTCCGGTATCACATCGGTGACGAGGACAAAATCGGTGGCATCATATTCAGGAGTGCCGGGCAGAACCACATCAACAGGCTCCGCAGGAGCTGCTGCAGCATCTGCTGTCACGGCCGGGGCGGCGGTCACGGCCTGGGTCTGAACCGCATTCTCTCTTTTTCCTCCTTTGCATCCGGCAAGGCAGAGGACGATGGCTGAAATGTAAAAATAACGTCTCATGGACTATCACTAAAATTTTTGTAAATTTACGAAAATCTCAAGACAATGCCACACTCAAAAGTTTCCTGCGCCCTGATCGCGGCTGCCCTGACCGCGGCATCGATGTTTTCCTCATGCTCCGGAAAGACTGAGAATCAAAGCTGCTCAGGACCCGGACTGTTCACCCAGGTGCCTCTTGAATATTTCAATGACAGCACAAAGAACGTCTTCTTGAAAGGAATGAAGGATGCCGGAGTGACAGTGGCCCTGGTCTCCCTGGAAGACGTGTTCGCAACCGGCACGGAAAGGGATTCCCTGATGGAGGCCCTCCACGACGCCATTCTGTTCTTTGAGAAAGAAGGCTTCAGGACCGGTGTCTGGACGAACTCCCTCGGCTACGGCAATCCGCGTCCGCTTCTCGACTCTCTGTATCCGGGGCTGAACATGCTCGTCAACTTCAACGGGAGGACTGGAGACGCAGTCTGCTCCACCGACACCCTGTTCCTCGGGCTGGTCAGGCGGACAGTCCAGGACTTCGCCCGGGCCGGAGCGAAGTTCATCCTGATGGACGACGACCTCGTGCAGTCAGTCAGACCGGGATTCACCTGCGTGTGCGACAACCATCTCAAGCTGCTGGAAGAAGCCACCGGCAGGAAATATTCACGCGAGGAGGTCCGTGATTTCTTCACCGGCGGCCCGAATCCGGAAAGGACCGCGTTCATGGAGATCACCGGCAGGACCATGATGGATTTCTGCCGCAGCCTGAGGGAAGCGGTTGACGAGATCAACCCCGAAGTGGTGATGTCGATCTGCTCCAGCTACACCCATTTCGACGCTGAAGGTGTCAGAATGGCCGACCTGGCACGCCTTCTTGCAGGCGAAGGCCATCCGGTTACCTTCAGGTTGAGCGGTTCCCCTTACTGGCCTGTGATAGCACCTCGGTTCCCGGGCCAGACTCTTGGCGACGTGTGCGACTTCGTCAGGATGCAGATCGGGTGGTACCGCGGCAGGGACATCGCCCTCTTCGATGAGAACGACCCGTATCCACGTGATTCAAAGATAGTTCCACCTGAATTTTGCGAAATCTACGACAAGGTCATGCTTGCCAACGGAGGTGTCCACAGACACAAGTACATGTTCTGCGACGACCCGAAGCATCCTGACAAAGCCTATCTGGAGGCCCACCTGGCCGACATGGAGGACGATGCGGTGCTTATCGACATGTTCAAGGACAAGACTCCATGCGGGTTCCGCGTCTGGAAGAGCGAGCACATCCTCAGGGAGACCTCATTCCCTGAGGAATATGCCGGGGACTCACCAATGATGGTTCGTTCCTCACACTCAAGTGCAGCCGTCTTCATGACATCCCGCAACATCCCGGTCTGTTTCGAAGGTTCGGGATTCCCGGGAATCGTCTTCGGTGACCAGGCCAGACTCATTCCGGAAGAGGCAGTCGGCGATGGTCTCATCCTGGATGCTCCTGCCGCACTTGCTTTGATGTCAAAAGGAATCAACGTGGGACTTGACCCGGCTGTCATGGAAGGAGGAAAGTCCATCCCTCCATACAGCCGTACAGAAACAGAAGACGGAAGATTCGTCATCTACGGACTGGACGGAGACTCCATGCTCTTCAACGGAGACGGAGACTGCCCGGTCACAATGCAGCAGATCGAGGAGGACTACCGTTTCCTCAGCGGAGGAAAGAATATGCCGGTGTGTGTCACCGGTTCGGAAAGCAATGGCATCTACACCGTTGCGGCCAGGTCTGAAGACGGCGGAAGCATGTCCATCCTGCTCTGCAACACTTCGACGGATGATTGCCCAGCACCTGCTCTCTCTCTGGACGGTGAAGGATGGAAAGTTTCACGGAGCCTCAGGACAGAAGCCGGCATGAGGAGCGCTGACAGACTTCACACGGACAGGATTCCGGCACTGGGCTGGTGTGCGGTCGAACTGGTGGAAGAAGCACCTATTGGTAAAAAATAGAATTATTCTATTTGAAATATCGGAAATTCATTGTACATTTGCAAAGAAGCTGACTGGAACGGAAGCTTCAGGAATGATGATCAATCAAAAACATTCAACATATCATGGCAAACAAGTATTCAGGAACCCAGACAGAAAAGAATCTGGAAGCGGCATTCGCCGGCGAGTCACAGGCCCGCAACAAGTACACCTATTTCGCATCCAAGGCAAAGAAGGAAGGCTTCGAGCAGATTGCAGCCCTCTTCCTTGAGACAGCTGACAACGAGAAGGAGCATGCAAAACTCTGGTTCAAGGAGCTTGAAGGTATCGGAACAACCGCAGAGAACCTCGCAGCAGCTGCTGCAGGTGAGAACTACGAGTGGACAGACATGTACGA
>JAKSJH010000137.1 GCA_024398315.1 Bacteroidales bacterium | reverse complement strand
TCATCCCGGAGGTTGGCTATGCATCAGGTTCGCTCGAGACCATCCACGGCCTTGTCGAAAGCAGCTGGAAGGTCAAGGGAGACAAGGTGATCGTCAAGTTCCGCATTCCTAAGGGATGCGATGCTCAGGTTTCAGTCCTGGGTGTGGACAAGACTTTCAAGGCCGGCAGACACAAGGTCAAGGCCTCTCTGGCAGAGTAAGGAACAGCGGCTGGCTGACTGCTATTTCGCAAGAGAGCGGCGGATCAGCCAGACGTAAGTCAGAAGAATGACATTCATCAGCAGGGCATAGATGATGGCAGGAAGTGCCATGTGCCCGTCATTGAATATGAAAGGGGACGTCGCGATGGCAATTGCCTGAGCGGCGTTCTGCATTCCTATCTCGATGTTGATGGTGCGGCTGACGGACTTCGAGAACTTGAATATCCGGTTGAACATCTGGCCTACAAGCATCGCACACAGAATCAGCGCTCCCGCAGAAAGACCGAGAGAGGAGAAATCAGCGATGAGGGCAAGAAGCATCAGGGCCGGGAATGCGCATTTCTTGAGGACCTTCTCGCAGGCGGACGCCCAGGAAGGTTTCACCATACGGAATACGATTCCGAGAATCATCGGGACGAAGATCAGGACGATGTTCTGCATCATGAGCTTGCCGACAGGCAGACTGATGACGACCCCGCTGCTGACAGAAAGGTAATTTGCAACGAAAGTCATGATCAGAGGCAAGGTGAAGAGAGTGATGATGCTGCTGCAGGCGGTCATGGTGACGGAAAGTGCGACATTGCCACCGGCAAGCATCGAGAAGACGTTGGAGGAACTGCCTCCCGGAGAACAGGCCACAAGCATCAGACCCATGAAATAGACCGGAGGGAGGTTGAACAGACGGCCCATCAGGAAGGCGACGCATGGCAATATGACCAGCTGACCGAAAAGACCGACGGCCACGGACCACGGCTGGGTCCTGATTTCAGAGAAAGATTCCTTCGTAAGCCCGATTCCGAGCATGAACATCAGCACGATGAGTATCGGCATCACAATCCATATCATATCGTTCCAATTTTGAGGAGTGCAAAGATAGTCCAAGAAAACAAGAGGAACAAAAATAGAGGTTGACACAGTGGGCAAAAGTGACTATATTTACATTTTGCAAGAAGTCAAGAGACAACCATGACCACAAACGGAACAGAAAACGGAATTATCTTCGACGACAGGACCACTGTCACAAAAAAGACCATCTGGGAGAGGAAGCTTCTGGACCTCAGTCTGAGAAACAATCTGCTGAATGTCAGGATGACCAAAGGGACCATTCCGATAGTCTCCCTGAATGTTGAGCAGCTGGAGGACGCCCTGGCCGAATCCAAGGATTTCCAGGTGCTGCCCAGACCGGAAGGTCTTGAAAAAGAGGAATATTCAGACCTGGAGTCTTTCTCCAAGGCATTGCCGGAAGACAGCCCGGTCCATGAAGCGGTCGAGAAGGACCTTTCTCAGAACCGTCTAAGGACATGGTTCGACGAAGATGGACTCAAGAAAGCACTGACCACTCTCTACAGGTCCTCAAGGCTGGCCATGGAAGAGAACGGAGCCAACACTCTCTACCTCGCCGCAGGCCTTCTGAAATGGTACGAGGTCCAGGGCGGTGAGAAGCCACGCTACGCTCCCCTCCTTCTCGTTCCTGTCGAAATCATACGCAAATCCGCGGCGACGGGCTACATCATAAGAGGAAGGGATGAGGAGACCATGTTCAACATCACCCTCCTCGAACTCCTCCGCCAGGCTTTCGGCATCACGATCAGCGGTCTCGGCCCGCGGCCCAGGGACGAAAGCGGTGGCGATGTCGCAGCTGTCATCAAGACTGTCAGCGGGTTCATCGAAGGTCAGAAAGGCTGGGAAGTCGTCCACCAGGCGCTCCTCGGCAACTTCTCCTTCAACAAGTTCATCATGTGGAACGACATCCGCAACAACTCGGATGTCCTCTGCCGCAACAAGACGGTGGCCAGCCTGATGTCTGGTGTGGTGGACAGTTCCGTCAACCAGGAAATAACTGAGGCTGAGAACCTTGACAACATATTCAAAGCCGGGGACATAGAACTTCCGATCAGCGCCGACTCATCCCAGCTGGAAGCAGTGGACGCTGCCCTCAGCGGCAGGAGCTTCATCCTCCACGGTCCTCCTGGCACCGGCAAGTCCCAGACCATCACCAACATCATTGCAAACGCCCTCTACCGTGGCAAGCGGGTGCTCTTCGTAGCCGAGAAGAAAGCTGCCCTAGAAGTTGTCCGCAACAGGCTTGAATCCATCGGTCTCGGACCGTTCTGCCTCGAACTGCATTCCAACAAGGCGAAGAAATCCATGGTCCTGGACCAGCTGAAGCGCGCGACCGAAATCACAAAGAAGAGGTCCAAGGCTGAATATGCCGCCGAAGCCGCCCACATCAACTCAGTACGCAGCGAGATGAACAACCACATCGAAGCCCTTCACAGGACCTATCCTCTCGGTGTGTCGTTCTACGACTGCATGGCCCGGTTCCTCTCGATCGATGAATCCTGTCCGGCGCTGATGCTGGATGTCTCAAGAATGACAAGCCTGTCCGCCGACATCGTTCCGAAGATGGAAGTCGTTCTCACAGAGTACAAGACAGCCTGTTCAGTGATCGGGGATCCGTCAGCGGCTCCGCTCGCGGGGATAGCTCTGACCGAATATTCAAAAGACATAGAGGATGCGTTTGACAGACTTCATAAGCTTCTTAATGACAGCAGGACGCTTTCACTCTACGAGGACAAGGTCCAGGATGTCCTCTTCGGATTCCGGAATCCGGTCCTGCCTCTCGTGAAGGTCAAAGCCTTGCGCGACCTTGTCAAGGCCGTCATAAGCAGCGAGGGAATCGATTTCAGCGCTGTCCCCGAGGGTGCATGCGAGAATGAACTGAAGATTGTCGAGGAGGCCTGCAGGCACGGGAAGGAAAGAGATGAAATCCGAGAGATAATCTGCAGGGACTACGACAGCCGCATCCTGAAAGACGATGCCGACGCCCTTGACACTGAATGGAGGATGGCATGCACGAAGTTCCCTGTGTTCAGGCAGGTCGCCCAGGGGAAAGTGCTCAAGCGTCTGCAGACATATTCAAACACACTGACAAAGCCGAAGAAGCACGAGGTCCTTCCGCTGCTGAAGCGTCTTGCGACCTTCCAGGAGGAGACGGACTATCTCAACAGGATTCCTCTTCTTGGACAGATCCAGGACAAGAGATGGAGCGCCGTGGAGAAAGCCTGCGCAAGGACAAGGGAGATTTTTGCAGCAGCAGGCAGGCTTGCTGATGACAGCGAGAGTCTCCAGAATATGAGGACATCCCTGCTGTCCAAGCTGAGGTCAGACGGAGAAGGACTCAGAAACAACTGTGAGATAACCGGTTATGATGCTCTCCTCTGTGCAGTTGAAGCCGAAGTCGACTTCATTGAAAGCAGTCTCATGGCGGAGATGGTCGACAGAATCGACGTCGACTGGACGGACGCGGTGATTCAGAGATGCGGCCTGTGGATCCAAGGACGGGACAAGCTGCGCAGCTGGGTCATGTACAACCGGAAAAAGGTGGAACTGGACAGCTACGAATTCTCCGGCCTGTCCGATGCGGTCAAGAATATTCCTGAGAACCAGGTGCTTGATGCATTCCACAAAGGCCTCTACAGGACCTACGCCGAACACATTCTGGCACACGAACCGGAACTGGACATGTTCAACGGAGAAATGTTCGAGAGCAAGATCAAGCGTTTCCGCGGACTGTGCAAGGACTTCGAGACCCTTACGAGGGAAGAGATATTCGCAAAGCTCGCCTCCAACCTGCCTGACCTCCAGGCGGAGGCTTCGAAGAGCACAGAGGTAGGCATCCTGCTCAGAAACATCAAGAACGGATGCCGTGGAACAGCGCTGAGGAAGTTCTTCGACATGATTCCTGAGACCCTCCCGAAGCTGTGTCCGTGCATGCTGATGAGCCCGATTTCGGTCGCCCAGTACATCGAGGCCGGCAAGACGGAGTTCGACCTCGTCATCTTCGACGAGGCTTCGCAGATGCCTACCTGCGAGGCTGTCGGAGCGATTGCCCGCGGAAAGAACATAATTGTCGTCGGAGACCCGAAGCAGATGCCGCCAACGAGTTTCTTCTCGGCAGAAGCTTTCGACGAGGAGAATCCAGAAATCGAGGACCTCGAAAGCATCCTGGACGACACCCTCGCCCTTTCTTTCCCATCCAAGTACCTCAGATGGCACTACCGCAGCAAGCATGAGAGCCTGATCGCCTTCAGCAACTGCATGTACTACGACAGCAAGCTTCTGACCTTCCCGTCACCTGACGACCTGACGTCCAAGATTGAGTACCAGCACGTAGAAGGAATCTACGACAGAGGCGGAAGCCGCCAGAACAAGGAGGAGGCGAAGGCTGTCATAGAAGAGATCCGCACCAGGCTCCAGGATCCCGAGAAGGCCATAAGGAGCATCGGAGTGGTGACTTTCAACAGCAACCAGCAGTCCCTCATCGAAGACCTTCTCACCGAAATGTTCGCCAAAGAGCCGGAACTTGAAAAGACAGCCATGTCCTGCCAGGAGCCGATATTTGTGAAGAACCTTGAGAACGTCCAGGGAGACGAGCGTGATGTCATCCTGTTCTCTGTCGGCTACGGCCAGGACAAGGATGGCAGGGTCGCACTGAACTTCGGTCCTCTCAACAGGGACGGAGGATGGCGCAGGCTCAATGTCGCCGTCTCGCGAGCACGCTACGAGATGAAGGTGTTCTCTACTCTCCGTTCAGAACAGATCGACCTGGGCAAGACTTCAGCAGAAGGAGTCGCAGGCCTCAAGGCCTTCCTTGAATATGCAGAGAAAGGCAAGCTGGTGGCCAAGTCCGGATCAAGCGCCGACGGAGTCGTCAAGGACGGCATGGTCGAGGCAGTCGCACGGGCGCTCAGAGCCAGAGGGCACGAGGTCAGGACAAACATCGGCTGCTCGGGCTACAGGATAGACCTCGGAGTCGTCAATCCTGAAAACCGGTCGGAATACCTTCTCGGCATCATCTGCGACGGCTACAACTACCACTCGTCGAAGTCTTGCAGGGACCGTGAAATCGTCCAGATAGGCGTCCTCCGCAAGCTAGGATGGAAGCTCAGAAGAGTCTGGGCCATGGACTGGTGGAACGACGAAGAAGCCGTGGTCTCCAGCCTCTGCGAGGCCATCGACGCCTCCGCCAAAGGCACTTTCAAGGAAGAGGAGAAAGCTCCCCTGCGCCTCTACAATGCAAGTTAGTAAATCCAGAAGTAAATGAATATGAAGAAGATATTCACAGTATTAGCATTCGCGGCAGCATGTCTGTGCGCATCGGCCCAGAAGCCGGAGCTCAAGTTCAACGAAGACGGGACTTTCAAGGTTCTGCAGTTCACCGACCTCCACATGGTGGCTGGGATGGAGGATCAGCAGGCTAAGACTTTCGCAAGGATCAGATACGCAATCAACGAGGAGAAACCCGACGTGATCGCCGTCACAGGAGATGTCATCACAGGCGGACGCCCTTGCAGGCCTCTTCTCCAGAACATTCTGGACACGCTGGATTCCTACGGCATCCCTTTCTTCATCGTGTTCGGCAATCACGACCGGGAGCAGGACCTCAGCATGGTCGAAATGTCCACTATGATCGCCTCCGGCAAGCATTCCATCAACCTTCTGAAAGGGGACGGCCTGCTCAGGGACATGAGGGTTCCTGTGGCCTGCCACGACAGCGAAGCGCCGGGGCTCGAAATCTATGCGATGGACTCCCACACCTCGATCCAGCCGAAGTCGCCATATGACGGGAAACCTATCCGCTACGAATGGTTCACCTTCGACCAGGTCAAGTGGATAAGGTCCGAGTTCGAAAAGAGCGCCAAGGAGAACGGAAGCGTCATTCCGTCAGTCGCGTTCTTCCATATTCCCCTCCCTGAATTCCTCGAAGCCTGGCAGAACACTACCGAGTCCTACTACACCCACAACAACGTCAAGGGTGTCCGCGGCGAATACGGCGGCCACAGCAGGATCAATTCAGGGATGTTCGCGGCCATGCTGGAAAGTGGCAGCACAATGGGAGTCTTCTGCGGCCACGACCACGACAGCGACTTCATAGTCAACCACATGGGCATCGCCCTCGCCTACGGACGCTTCAGCGGTGACGACACTACCTACCACCACCTGCTCCACGGCACCAGGGTCATCGTCTTCAAGGAAGGCCAGCGTGCCTTCAAGACCTGGATCCGCGAAGACAATGGGATGATCTCCTACTCAGCTGAATATGCCGACGGAGAACTCCGCTAGCGCATTTGGGAAATGCTTCAGAACCGCCAGCCGGGAGGGACGGGGAGGTCGGGAGAGCGGAAGTCAACGGCAGTGCATCCCACCCCTAGGAGGAGATGGTCGCATGCCGGGACGACAGAGCCGAGGCTGGTCATCAGTCCTATTTCCAGTGCAAGGCCACGGCAGGACAGGTCGCCGACTGTCGCCCACCGCCCTTCAACATCCTGCAGGTAATATGAATACGAACCATATCCGGCTCCTGAATATACCAGGATACCGGTCCTTCCTATTTTCCTTGAGACACCGGCCGAGGCGATCATCAGCTGCCGTGAAGTGTTTCCTCCGAACCATATCCTGGCACCATTTGGCATGATCCCGTCAGCATTGCAGGAATATCCAGGCGAAACTGTCACGTTGTCGAAACTGGATCTCGCGCCGGCATGGAAGCCCCATTTCCTGCCTGTCACACCGGCTCTCAAGCCATAGGTGGTCATAGGATACACCCCGGCCTGTACGGTCAGAAAAAAAACACTGTTCCCATCATTCCGAGGAACAGATTCCTGGTCAAGTAAGGTATGGTCGCTGCTGACTTCGGAGAAAGGGAGAAGACCTGCCTGACGCTGATGTGAAGCGGCCGGCAAAGGCATTGCTGAAGCAGGCTCAAGAACTTGCAAATCAGGACGTTTACGTTCAACGACCATCTGCATCGGCTTTTCGGGAGGAGCTACCGGCAATGGTGACTTCCCTGCCCCGGCATTCTTCTTCGGAGACACGCTGCCTCCGAACCTTCTCCTGATCATCTCGAAGCGGGCCTTTTGAGCAGCGGACATCTGCCCCTGGGCTTCGCTCAGGCTCCTTTTGAGCATGGTAAGCTGGACCATCAGCGAGGACAGCGACTCCTTCGGGACTTCCCCGCCCTGCTGCTTGACTTTCTGCAGTTCCAGACACCTCTCACAGATCAGTTCGTACCGGTCAAGAGTCTCGTCCCAATTGCTCTGCTTCTGGGCGGAGCACAGCAACGGGAAGCAAAGAGCAA
>JAKSJH010000136.1 GCA_024398315.1 Bacteroidales bacterium | reverse complement strand
GAGGGAGCGGACAACAAACCAGTCATCCTAGCTGATGTCCTGGTCAGGACGAATGACGGGAAGATTGTGGCTAACGGAATCACGGACGAAAGCGGAAGCTTCATGATAGAAGGTATCGAGCCACAGGAAGTGACAGTCGAAGTTCACATGATAGGTTATTCTTCGTACGTTTCGGTCCTGATGGTCCTGAAAGAAGGCGAAACCGTTGATATTGGAACTGTTACGCTCAAATCAGAGATTATCGACGACGCCATGGTAACTGCCTACAGGGACGGCAGGGTCGTCACCAGGCTGGGAAAACAAGTGGTCGAAGGCACAGCTGCGACAGCCAGTGGAGGCACTGCCCTGGACGTTCTGTCTTCAGTTCCTTCGGTGCTCGTCAACGCTGACGGAGACCTCACACTCAGGGGCAGCGGGAACTTCCTGGTCTACATTGACGGCAAGCCCTCCCCGCTCGAAGGCACTGACGCATTGAGAGCCGTCCCCTCCTCCAGCATCGACAACATCGAGATCATCACCACGCCTTCGGCCCGCTACAAGACCGACGGCGATGCCGGAATCATAAACATCATCACCAAGAGTTCATCACTTGATGCATGGAGCGGGACGATCAGCACCAGCGAAAGCACCCTAGGCACCTGGGGAGGCGAAGGGCTTCTCAGCTACAAGACGGGGCGCCACCGCTTCTACATAGGAGGAACAGCCCAGGACATCAGGACGAAGAGCGACTTCCTGCAGGACAAGGAGACGCTAGTGGACGATTACAGAACCATCTCCAATTCAGACGGTTACCGCTACAGGACATTCAAGACGATGGTCGCGAAGGCCGGATGGGAATATGACGACAGAAAGGCCCACGACATCCGCTTCGAAATCCAGGCAGGAGGCACGAAGAACACCAGAGGCGGCTACATGCTCTACAAGGAGAACAGAGCGTTCGAGGGATCTGTCATTTCTGACCGGACCTACGACGCCCACGACCACTACATCCTGAAGAAAACCCTCTACCAGGCATCCCTTGACTACACGTGGAAGATCGCTGAAAGAAGCAAGCTGTCACTTTCAAACCGCCTCCGGTATGATCCATATTCATTGGAATACACTGAAAGCAATCTTCACGACCTCAAAGGTGTCAGAGCTGAAGGGACAAGGGGTTTTGAGGAAGAGCATCACTGGGACGCAGATGCGTCGCTCGCCTTCACGCAGGGATATTCAAAAGCCGGCCTTTTAGAAGCAGGCTGGCAGTACACCACCTACAGCGAGCACGGAGGCTACACTTTCAAGTCGTGGATTCCTGAGAAGCAGGATTTCATCTGGGACGAAGGCCTTGATATTCCTTTCTACTACCACCGCCAGGTACACACCATCTATGCGATGGTTTCGGACAAGCCGGGCAGGTGGGAATATGACCTGGGAGTGCGCGGAGAGAAAGTCATCAACTTGATGGACATCGAGATGGAAGGAGCCTCAAGGTACAAAAAGAAATTCGAGGTGTACCCTTCAGCGCATCTTGGCTACACGACAGACGTTGCCGGGACTTTCAGCATCGGGTACTCGAGGAGGACCAACAGACCGGGAATATGGAAGCTGGAGCCTTACATCACCTATGAGGACTATTACACAAGAATAGTTGGCAATCCGGACCTTGAAAGCGAATACATCAACTCTTTCGAGCTGGGATGGAAGGATCAGCTGTTCAACAAATGCACGGTCTCGGCCACAGCCTACCTCAGAAGCAGGAGAGATGTAGTCGATGTCATCAGGCTTCCTTACCAGCCTGGTGTCACCCTTGACAAGATAGTGAACGCCGGGGACCAGATTGAAGAAGGGATTGAAGGCATGGCAAGCGCCCCTCTTAAGCCGTGGTGGTCCAGTACATTGACAGCCAATGTATTCAGATATTCGTTCACAGCCAATCTGAAAGAATGTTCTGATGCGTCGGGATTTTCCTACATGGCCGGCTGGATCAATGTCTTCCGCCCTACGAAAAAGCTGACAGTCCAGTTTGACTCTCATTTTGTCGGGCCGTCCACCTTGACGCAGGGCAACGAAAAGGCATATTGTTTCTTCGACCTCGGGGCCAGGATGCCGTTCGCGAAAGACAATGTCGTCCTTTCCCTCACAGCCCACGACATATTCCACACCGCCAGGTACGAAAGCTTCAGGAACGCCCCAGGACTGGGTTCTCACACGATTGTGCGTCCTTCCTGGCCTACCGTCATGTTCGGCCTGACATTCAGCTTCAATTCCAAGCCAAAGGAGCACAGCGGAGCGATCAACAAGGAGGCGGCCTTCGACGGCAAGGACTTCTGATGCACTGAAACCAAGACAGAAAAATCGAAAACAGTTATGAATATGAAAAGAATCCTTACATCCTCAATCATCTTCCTGATGGCCGTAATGGCGGCATCGGCTCAGTTCAAGTACTGTGATGCATCCCAGTTCCCGGTCTACGGCAAGGCTACCGACAAGACAGAGGGCCGTTACGAGAGAATCCCTGCAGAATTGAAAGACAAGGTCAGGGCGGAGCTCGTGATGCTCGGCTCCAATTCCTCCGGTCTCTACATAAGGTTCCAGACCAATTCCACTTCCATCGGTGCGAAATGGCACTCAAAATTTGGAACCCGGTTCATGCACATGGCAGACACGGGCATTCGTGGACTTGATCTCTACGTTATGACGGAGAAAGGATGGAAGACTGTCGGGACAGCCTTTCCCGCCCTTTCAGGAGAAGACAATGAGAATTCCTTCGTAAGCAACATGACGAAAGAGAACCGAGAGTATCTCATGTACCTTTCCCTCTATGACGGAGTAGAAGATCTCCAGATCAGGATTGATGAGGATGCGGCAATAGCAGCCTCATCGATCGAAAGCCCGGAATCCGGGAAGCCGATCGTGATGTACGGAACCAGCATCCTCCAGGGAGGCTGCTGCTCACGTCCAGGAATGGCATTCACCAACATCATCGGAAGGAAGCTTGACTGCGAGGTCATCAACCTCGGATTCAGCGGCAACGGAAGGCTTGACCTTGAAATAGCTGAAGTCATGGCCGCGGTCCCGGACCCGTCAATCTACATCATGGACCAGGTTCCGAACTGCACGGACGACATGATCAGAGAAAGAGGAGAGAAGTTCTTCAGAATTCTCAGGGACGCCCATCCGGATGTTCCTGTGATCTTCATCGACGACCCTCATTTCGGAAACTACGGCTTCGACATCGCATTCTCGAACAATATCGACAAGGCCAACTCCGCCCAGTACGAGCTCTACAAGAGCCTCAAGAAGCAAGGAGAAAAGAAGATCTGGTACATCAAAGGAATGGACATGCTCGGCAAGGACAACGAACCGTTCGTCGACAATGTCCACTACACCGACCTCGGCATGATGCGCTACGCCGACTACATCGTCCCGGTCATCAAGAAAAGAATGTTGAAATAGACTCCATCATATGAATATGTTCAAGCACACAAAGGAGGTATTGTTCTCCATCCTCGCCACTCTGGCATTCATCTCATGCGGCCCCAAGGCCGAGCCTTTCTTCTTCGTCCAGATCTCAGACCCTCAGATCGGTTTCAATCCGGGTGACGAGAAGGTCACTATTGACTGGTTCTCCACGACGGTGGACAAGATCAATGAACTGAAACCTGATTTCGTGATCTGCACCGGCGACATGACCCACGCCATGTGCAACAACCCTTGGCACATCGCCGCCTACGATTCACTGGCCGCAATGATTTCCGTCCCTGTGTACTACGCTCCCGGCAACCATGACTTCAGAACAAAGGAATGGCCTGGCAGCAGGGAGTTCTACGCAGAGCATTTCGGAGACGACAAGTTCTGCTTCATGCACAAGGGTTCCCTTTTCCTTGGATTTGACTCGAACCTTGCCGGAGAGGACCTGAAGGAAGAGGAGGCTGAGCAGTTCGAATGGATCACCTCCCAGCTTGCCAAGTACGGCAGGAAAGCGAAGCACATATTCCTTTTCCACCACTGCCCTGTCGTCTCCACAAGCGTTGACGAGGAGGACAACTATTCCAACTTCCACGAGCCATACAGGTCGAAGTACCTGAACATGTTCAAGGAATATGGTGTTGAGATAGTCTTCTCAGGACATTACCACCGCTACGCCGAGATGGAGGTGGACGGAGTGAAACTGGTCAACTGCGGTGCCGCAGGCATCCCTCTGGGAGCGAAGGACGCTATGGGAAGGCCGAACACCCACTGCCTCAACGTAGTCACCGTCATGCCGAAGGAAGCCGCAACCTGGAACTGCGTTCCCGTGGAAGAAGCAAAGGCCCCGGTTCTGAAATAACGGCTATCCACGAATCATCAAGTCACCATGAAGGGCAAAAGCACCGGGACCTGCTGAATGAGCGGTCCTGGTGCTTTTGAATATTCCAGACTGCAGAGCGGTCGCCTGTGGCAGTTCTATGCCTCCGGGAAGTCGCTGTTTCCTGAAATTGAGAAAGGTGAGGCGGACTCGGAAGAGCCGACCGTGAAGCTGTCCTCAGGGACACTTTCAGCCTCCTGCTCAGGAACATCGAACATTGCCGGCTGCTCTCCCTTGGTGAGCTGGTTGAACTCGTCCTCGGTGATCATCTTGCAGTTACCGTCAAACTTCGCGTCAAGCTCGACAGAAAGCCTGCGGATGTGGAGATCGCCAGTCATGACACAGGTCTCCTTGAGAGACAGTGTATCCTTCACATAGAGGTCACCTTCGATGTTTCCCCAAAGATCCGCATTGTTGCAGATGATGTCGCCCTTGATGACGGCCTTCTCACCAACCACAACCTTGGCCTCGGAAATGATCTTGCCCTCGAAGTTGCCGTCGATTCTGACATTGTACGGAGAAGTGATCTCACCCTTTACGGTTGAACCGGCAGAAATCCTGCTGACTTCGTTGACTCCCTGGTTGTCATCCGATCTCTGATAATTTGCGCTCATATTCTTGTATTGTTTTTAGTATTCATTGATAAATCAGCTCAGACCCTGTCCATGACAGTTCTTGTACTTCTTGCCGCTGCCGCAAGGGCATGGGTCGTTCCTTCTGATCTTGTTGTCGACATGGACCGGAGTGCGTGCCTTCTGCTCTCCGTTAGTGGACAGTTCGTTGTGCTGGGCTCTCATACGGCTCATGTCAGTTCCTCTGCGAGGAGCCTGGGCCGGACGGGCCTCGCTGTCGTCGCGAAGAGGAATGAAAGCCCTGAGAAGGAATGAAAGCACGTCCTTGTTGAGGTCCTCGAGCATCGATGCGAAGAGGTTGTAGCTTTCAAGCTTGTAGACGACAAGCGGATCCTTCTGTTCGTAGGATGCATTCTGCACACTTGTACGGAGGTCGTCCATCTCGCGGAGATGCTGCTTCCAATGGTCGTCGATCTGGAAGAGGATGATGGAACGGCTGAGAGCCTTGGCGACCTCCTTGGCCTCGGTGTTGTAGGCCTTTTCAAGATTGACGCTCAAGGTCAGCATCTTGCGTCCGTCTGAAATAGGAATGGCGATGTTCTGGTACATGCTTCCCTGCTTCTCGTAGACTTGCTTGACGAAAGGATAGAGCTTCTCTGAAAGGGCGTTCAGCCTGCGGTTGTAAACCTCGTTCATATGCTTGCAGAGTTCATCTGCAATCTTATCGGCGGACGCCTTGGAATAGAACTCCTCGTCAAAGCCCAGGTCGATTGACATCTGGCTCATCACATATTCCTCGAAGTCCTTGTACGACATTCCGTCAGCCCTGCCAGCAAGAATCGACGACGAGTCTATCATCATGTTCATGACATCGATCTCGATTCTCTCTCCGGAGAGGGCGTTGCGGCGGCGGGCATAGACAGCCTCGCGCTGGTAGTTCATGACATCGTCATATTCAAGGAGCCTCTTGCGGATTCCGAAGTTGTTCTCCTCGACCTTGCGCTGGGCGTTCTCGATGGACTTTGAGAGCATGCCGCTCACAAGGGCCTCGTCATCCTTCATGCCGAGCTTGTCAACCACTCCGGCGATTCTTTCAGAGCCGAAGAGACGCATGAGCTTGTCCTCAAGTGAGATGTAGAAGGTTGAAGAGCCCGGGTCACCCTGACGGCCGGCACGGCCTCGGAGCTGACGGTCGACACGGCGGCTGTCATGCCTCTCAGTACCGATGATGGCAAGTCCACCCTTCTCCTTGACTTCTGCCGAAAGCTTGATGTCGGTTCCACGGCCCGCCATGTTGGTGGCGATGGTGACGGTGCTGCTCTGACCTGCGAGGGCGACGATTTCGGCCTCCCTTGCATGCTCCTTGGCATTGAGGACATTATGCTTGATTCCTCTCATGCGGAGCATTCGGCTGAGGAGCTCGGAAGTCTCGACATCGGTAGTACCGACAAGCACAGGTCTTCCTGCGTCGACCAGTTCGGCCACCCTGTTGATCACTGCGGCGAACTTGGCCTTCTTGGTCTTGTAGATAAGGTCCTCCTCATCGTTCCTGACGACAGGACGGTTGGTAGGGATGACCACGACATCCAGCTTGTAGATTGACCAGAACTCTCCCGCCTCGGTCTCGGCGGTACCGGTCATTCCGGAGAGCTTGTGGTACATCCTGAAGTAGTTCTGGAGGGTGATGGTGGCGAAAGTCTGGGTCGCAGCCTCGACCTTCACGTTCTCCTTCGCCTCGACCGCCTGGTGAAGTCCGTCGCTCCAGCGGCGTCCTTCCATGATACGGCCGGTCTGCTCGTCGACGATCTTGACCTTGTTGTCGATGACGATGTAATCGACGTCCTTCTGGAACATCGCATAAGCCTTGAGGAGCTGAAGGACGGTGTGGACACGCTCGCTCTTGAGCGAATAGTCCTCCATCAGCCTGTCCTTGCGTTCCTGCTTCTCTTCCGCAGTCAGAGACTCGTTCTTCTGTATGTCGGCTATCTGTGAGCCCATGTCCGGGAGGACGAAGAAATCCGGATCGGAGACGGAGTTCGCAAGGAGGTCATGACCCTTGTCGGTCATGTCGACGGAATGATGCTGCTCCGAGATGACGAAATAGAGTTCGTCGGTGACGACGTGCATCTCCCTTTCGTTGTCCTGCATGTAGAAGTTCTCGGCCTTCTGCATCAGCTGCTTCATTCCCTGCTCGGAAAGGAACTTGATGAGAGGCTGGTACTTTGGAAGTCCCTTGTAGGCTCTGAGGAGGAGCATTCCTCCTTCATCGTTCTTTCCTGCGGCGATAGCCTTCTTGGCATCGTTGAGGACCTGGGTGACCAGGGAACGCTGTTTCTGGTAAAGAGTCTCGACATAAGGTCTGTACTCCATGTACTGGGCGTCATCCTCGGACTTGGCGACAGGTGCGGAAATGATGAGAGGGGTACGGGCGTCATCGATGAGGACGGAGTCG
>JAKSJH010000135.1 GCA_024398315.1 Bacteroidales bacterium | reverse complement strand
CAGGAGCTGCCATAAAGGGTGATTGTCCTGGTCTCGTCGTTACGGGCCTACCATCCGCCGCCCCAGACCTTCTCGTAACCGATGACAAGGTCCTTGTGGTTGATGACCATTCCCATTCTGAGACAGCCTTTTCCCGTCCTGGGGTCTCCTGCTATGATGTACTTTGGGTGCATTGTTTTGCGAATATACTGCAAATCCCTCACAAATCGGTATATTTGTCCATCAAAAATAGACAACCATGGATTTCATAGAACTGGCAACGAGCCGTTTCTCCGTACGCGACTTTTCCGACAGACCGGTAGAGGAATGGAAGATTGAAAAGATTCTTCAGGCCGCAAAAGTGGCCCCGACTGCCGTGAACTACCAGCCGCAGAAACTCTACGTCGTGAAGTCTCCGGATGCCATGGCCAGACTTGCCGCAATCAGACCGCTGTTCGGAGCACCTCTTGCTGTAATAGTCTGCTACGACGACAGTCTGTCGTGGAAGAACTCCCGTGACGGAGGCCACGACAGCGGAGAGGTTGACGCCTCCATTGTCTGCACCCACATGATGCTCCAGGCGTGGGAGCTCGGCATCGGCTCTTGTTGGATCGGCGCTTTTTCACCTGCCGCAGTATCCGAAGCCTTCGGCATCCCTTCCAACGAGCATCCTGTTGCCATCCTGCCACTCGGCTACCCGTCGGACGGATGCAAGCCTTCGGGGATGCATCTCAGCTACAGGGATGCTGGCGAGTGGATAAAGGAGATTTGATCTTTACATGAATATGATCAGGAACTTTCTTGCCGTCGGACTCGGCGGTGCGGTCGGAGCAATGCTCCGCTACGGAATGACCCTGCTGGGGACCGCCCTGCACTGCTCCTCGAATATTTCCACATTTATCGTGAACATCACAGGCTCGTTCGCCATGGGGCTGCTTGTCTGTGGATGCGCGCAGAAATCATGGCTCCTTTTTGCAACCGTGGGGCTATGCGGAGGATTCACTACATTCAGCACCTTCTCCATGCAGTCCGTCACTCTGCTTCAGCAGGGTAAGTGGGGAGGCGCAGCATTGTATGTCTTCGGAACGTTGGCCGTGTGTGTCCTTATGGCATGGCTCGGCTTTACCTTGGGACAGAAACTGAGATGAAAGGGAAGATCAAGGGATATGTCCTCGGGGCGGTTGCAGCCGCCAGCTACGGACTCAATCCGACATTCGCCCTGCCGCTCTATGCGGACGGGATGAATCCGGACTCCGTGCTTCTGTTCAGATACGGTCTCGCCATACCGATGGTCGCTCTGATGATTTATCTGAGGGGGCGGAGTTTCAGGGTGACAAAACAAAGCGTGCTTCCGCTTGCTGTCCTCGGAATCCTCATGGCTGTCTCGTCTCTGACACTCTTCATCAGTTACAATTACATGGCGGCCGGTATCGCTTCGACGATACTTTTCGTCTATCCGGTTCTGGTCGCAGTGATAATGACGGTGTTCTGTCACGAAAAACCGACGCTGAAAACGCTTCTGTGCATTATCCTGGCTTCATGCGGGATTGTGATGCTGTACAGGACCGGTCCGGGGGAGACCCTCAGCCTGGCGGGGACACTGATTGTCATCGCTTCGGCCCTGGTCTATGCAATATATCTTGTGGCCATCAACCAGAAACGGCTTGCGGGAATCGCCACTCTCACCGTCACTTTCCATGTGCTTGTCTACGGCTCGTTGCTGTTCGTGGGAAGGCTGCTCTCTGGGGCCTCGGAACTGATCCTTCCTACCAGATGGTATCTGTGGCTTGACCTTGTCGCTCTCGCTCTCTTCCCGACCGTGATATCACTGGTCTGCACCACGAGGGCGATCCAGATCATAGGCTCGACTCCGACAGCCATACTTGGCGCAATAGAACCGGTGACCGCCGTAATAATGGGAATGATTCTGTTCAACGAAGGCATGACTAGAAGAGAGGCCGCCGGCATCGTGATGATACTCATTGCCGTGTCCTTTGTCATACTTGGCGGAACCGCCGGAACAGGTCCGATGACAAAACATCTGATCCGTTTCCGTCAGATGTTCCCAAAACTCAAGAGGTGATTACCAGAATTACTGAAGAATCTGCTACTTGACCACGTCGGAGCGGCGGTAGACTATCTTGTCGCCCCAGCAAGGCACGAAGACATTCTTGCGGTGGGTCTCGTGGCTGATGTCGAAACCGTCGAAGTAACTCCAGCGCCAGAGGGTCAGCTTGTGGCCAAGCTCATGGAGGTGTGACGAGAACATCCAGCACGGATCCACCTGGGCGGCCGCCCTCTCCACGTCGAGGCCTACAAGGATGTGAGGAATGAATATGTCCACGGGACATCCCGGATTGACCTGTTCTGTGTTGTTCGTGTCTCCTGTCAGATAGAAGACGGTGTGGTCGGTGTCCTCGCCGCAGTCCACGATGTAGGTGATCACGAAATTCGGCATGTTGACGTTGTGGTCGGTCAGGGCCGTTCTGATACTGATGTTCCCGATCTGGATCTCACGTGTGTCCGTCAGGTCGGTGAGCGGATACTTCTCGGTCTGCCAGTTGGCGTAGACCGGCTTTCCGGCATCGGTCATGGCCTTGTTCATCGCATCGGTGAAGTGGTCGCCGTGCTTGTGGGTGATGAGCAGGAAATCGATGTACGGGACAAGCCTGGAAGCCTCCGGGTGCTTGATGTCGACTGCGAAGCACTGTGACGGGGTCTTGACTATGTAGCCCATGTTGTACAGATGCCAGATCGCCACGGACCCTTTCTCCACCTTGGTCTTCGGCAGTTCGCGGAGAATCTTCTCCAGCGCCATCTGGTAGTACCGCAGCACAGTCCCTTTCTCCATCTCGCGGCGGGTGGCTTCGTCTGACTTGAGGTACTTGTTGAAAGTCTGGCTTGAGAGGCTGTCCATGTAGTCCTGCATCCGGTACATTGCGAACAGACGGTCCTTCGTCATGTTGTCGATGGATCCTTTCCAGATGTCCTTCATCAGTCTGTCCACCTGCTTGTTGGGATTGGTCGCGCCGGCCGGGACGAGCAATGTGAATATGCAGAAAACTGCGGCAATAATCTTTTTCATCTGAATATGTTTGTTTCCCTCAAAGATAGCATTTTTCTGCGGAACAGGACATGTCTCGACTTGATGCCTGTTGGGCTGTTACGCAAAGTGAAGGGCGGAAAGTTCTCGGGCAAAATCATTTACCCCTTTTTCGATTTTTTCGATTGTCTTTTTGGAAGGTTTCCTTCTTCCATGAAGATAATGACCGAGCATCGCCTGACTTACCCCGGTTATTCTCTCCAAACCAGCCAGACTGAATGATGGAGCATATTCTTGAAGGAAAGATGCAGCATCATAATAGAATTCATAGTTGATCTCTTCAAAAGGCTTGTTCTTTTCAGCATAATGCGCCCTCATCTCATCGTATGCCTTTTTGAAGTCATTTATGGTCTCAACTACCGTCTTACCTTCTCCCAGACAAGAGTAATCAAGAGGAGTGTCATCCATATATGCAGAGAATCCGTATTGAGACTTTTCAATATAAACCTTAACTGTTTTCATATTTTTGATCAGTTCCGTGTATTTCATAAGTTAAGTTTTTGGCAGCGATGCAAAGATAGGAATTTTCCTACGGATTCAAAATGTTTCAGGACTTTTTGTGAAACATGTCACACGCATGGATCCAGCTGTCAATTCCGTTCCTTGAATTCTGCACCGGTCACTTTCAGGCCGAGGCTGATGGGAATCGTCTTTCCGATGTCCTGCCAGTAGGCGTTCTTGAAATAGCCTTTGCAATCCAGGGACCCATCACCTTCAAACTCGACGAAACGGACTCCCAGAAAATAAGTCCCCGGATCCAGGACAATGGGGACCGGCAGCTGGAAGACCATGTTCTTCCAACCCTCTTCTTCCGTGATTTCCTGATATACAGGAGTATATTGGACAGGAGTGAAAGTAAGGGAATCCTTTTCGACCCTGTAGACCACGAAACTCAGGACAGCTCTTCTGGCATCGAACAGGTCTGCCTCCAGTTCCGCTCTGTCAATCCTTGTCTTCTTGTTGACCCGCACTTTGCTGCCCCATTCGTTGTTCAGGATTCCTCCCCATTTGTTGCTCATCCCGAACACGCATCCGGCCCACCGTGTGCCTCTGCCTAGGATTGTCTTCTCCTTCCATTCTCCGGGAAGTACCACAATCTCAGGAAGTTCCTTGCTGATCAGAGTGACTTTCAGACTGTCCGTCAATCCTTCGTACACTTTCGGGCCGATCGAGAAAGTCTCGTATGAGACATGGTTGAACTGGATCTCCTTGTCCCAGTTGTCCGGAACTGTAAGACTGAATCTTCCCGATCTGTCGGACACGGTCATTATCGTGTCCCTCGGTATCCCAACATAGACATATTCTATACCTTCTCCTTTTTCATCCACAACCCTGCCGCAGATGGTTTTCGGACCCTGGGCCATGCACAGACACGGCAGGACGAGCGATGCCGCCGCGAAAACGATTCTTTTGAACATATTCTTGAGAGCCTTTGAATATCAGGCCGGATATATAAGTCAAAGTCTGTGCCATCGCTTTCTGTTGGGGACATGAAAAAAGCACGCACCTTGTGTAAGGTACGTGCCGTATGTGATCGGTGCGTATGCTGGCTTATTCGGCCACGCAACGGAGCGACATGCCCTGTGAGCGGCTGTCCTTGCTGCACTTGAAGGTGCGCTTGCCGTTGATGATGAACATGTACTGACCGTAGTGATTGTACTCGCTGGCGCTGCCGATGGTACCGAACCATATTCCTGAATATGGGTTGCCGCCGTCTGCAGGGTCAGGGAAGTCGAGTCCGCCTCCTTCGTAGACGCGGGTGCCGGTTGCCGGGAACCACTGACCGTCCTGGACAGCACCGTAGTTGGTCTTGTCCCAGGTCATTGAAGCATATTTGAGCCATGCATAAGGAGTGTTGCCTGAAGCATCGCTGACAGGAACCTTGTAGCCGACAGGGCACGGGTCGTTGATGGTCTTCTTCATGGAGATTCCACCCCATGCGTCATCGTCTGTAGGCTTGCCCCAGTCGCCCTGGTCGTAGATCTTGTCACCATATTCATCGGTCTTGCCGGTGTCGATCTTGAGGTTGAGGTAGAACACGTCAGGATTCTTGACTGCCAGCTCCACCGAACCGTTCTTCGCCGCCTTGGTGCTGCACTTCGGAAGTTCCTGGTTGTTGAAATCGTAGAAGACAGGCTCGCCGTCCTTGCCGTCGTAATAGACGTAGGTGTAAGGATCCTGGTCGGTGTAGGAAGTCGCTCCAGGGAACGGGTCCTTGCGGCCCCACTGGTAGAGAAGTCCGTGGCTGTCAAAACCTTCCGGCTTGTTGCTGAGGGCTCCGAGGTTGCGGTCCATGAACTTCCACACAGTACCTGCGGCGTTGGCAGGGGTGGAGAACAGAGTGGCCTCAGGAGCGTAGTCGGTGATCCAGAGATGCCAGCTCCAGACTACCTCTCCGGCTGCATTGACTGCCGCTACGAGAGCGTTTCCCTTGGCGGATCCGGTCTCGACAGCGATTGACTTGACAGCAGGAACATATTTGACGAAAGTCACGAGGTCCTTGTCGGACTGCCAGACGAGCTTGGTGTCGGCGACGCCTTCCAGGGATTCTGTTGAGTTACCTTTCACTGAAGCGTTGAAATAGACCTTTGAACCTGGAGCCACTATGTAGCAGTTGGCCGTTCCTTTGGCTGACAGGTCTGAGAAATCTTCAGGGAGAGTGTAGACTGTCTGGATGATCTTGACTTGCTTTGTAAGATCTGAAGAAACGACCTTGAAATCGGCTTCTCTCGGACTTGCACCGTTGTTGGCGGCAGCGGTGAACTTCACGGCATCCCCTTCAACGGCGTAGGAGCACCAGTCCTGGCCGCTGAGCTGCTCGATGGTCCAGAGGTAATTGGATGTTACATCCATGGAAACTGACTCGCTTTCGTAACCCAGCTGGAATTCAGTCTGAGACAGATCAAGTTCAGGTGTGACATCATCGTTGCCCTGACATGCCGTCAGAAGGCAGATTGCGATGAGCGCAAAAATTTTGAGTTGTTTCATCTTTAAATCTGAATATTTTTTGAATATTTATAAAACTTTAGTGCAAGTTACTATAAATATTACAAAGCTGCAAACCTATTTCGTGCTCACAGGATGGAATGCAACTTCGATTTTTGTCTTGAATCTCATTGTAGGGTCGCTATAGCGGAGTTTTACCTTACCATTGTCACAGTGGAAATCATCGACCGCCCAGATGTGACTGGACTGTCTCCGGAGCATCGGCATGAATTCGTCCTTGTGGGCTTTCCGGTACTCGCGGTTCTTGTCCATGTTGAATCTGATGATTTCCCAGACTTCCGGAGCAACCTCGTGGACATTTGTCATGCTCTGCCAGCGGCATCCATCCTTGACTTCAAGATTCCCCCAGGGAGCCCCGCCGAAGACGTTGACTGTCAGCCTTCCGTCCTCGGAAATCCTGGCCGATGCCATGTCATTCTTATCCTTCAGGACAGCCTTGTAGCGGAGCGAATACCACTCGTTCCTTGAAGGATTGAAGTCCGCCACGAAATATCCTCTCGGCGAACCGCAGTTCATCAGAGCGTAAGGGATTCCGTCCTTGTCCTTCACACCTCTCCACCAGGTTCCGCAAGTCGCTCCGGCCATCACTTCCTCGACCTTTCCGTCCACCATCGACCTCTGGACGATGTGGGTGTGGCCGCAGACCAGCAGAAGGTCCTTCTTGACAGACAGCATCGCCATCAGGGAGTCCCTTCCCAGACATTCTGAGACAGGAATATGGGTGCAGAAGACAGTCTTCTCTTCTTTCGGTCCGAGGCTCAGCGCATTCTTCAGCCAGACTTTCTGGCTTTCCCGAAGTCCGCCCTCATAGCCTCTGTTCCTCCGTACATCATCCATCAGGATGAAGCGGATGCCATCTTTGACGAAAGTGGTGTCTTTCTTCGGGTCGGGACCGTCATGGTTGCCGTTTACGCGCACCCATGGGCATCCGATCGAATCAAGAGACGCCTCGCTAGGTGCGATCAGTCCCGGTTTCTCGTTGACAAGGTCGCCGAGCACCACCACCAGATCAAGATCCTTGCGGTTCCTCAGCTCTGAATATATCGATTTCCTTGCGTAGTTCAGTTCCTGCTCATTATCAACTTGAGGGTCACCTACGAAGGCGACCCTCAAGACTGATAGAAGAGCTGTCAGAAGACAGATTCTCATGATTGTTCATTATTCAGGAAGGATGTCTTCCTCGTAACCGATCTTGTAGAGAAGGATGTGGCAGATCTTGTCAGCATCCTTGTAGGAGTAGGCTGCGTAGCCGTCTCCAGTCTCGCTGAACCTGATCTGGACTCCGTCGTTGTAAGGCTTGTCGGAGAACTTCTCGAACTGCTCCCAGCTGCCGCTCTCGTTGAGCTGTGAGAAAGTAGGACAGCCGTCAGCATCCTGGTAGGTTCCGACGATGTCACCAGT
>JAKSJH010000134.1 GCA_024398315.1 Bacteroidales bacterium | reverse complement strand
ACCACTCCGAGTCTCGCCTGGACCACATTATGCTTGCCGTAGTACGGCTGGCTGAAAGGAGTGTTCTCCTGGCAGAATATGTCGGTGTAGTACTTCAGCACGAACTGTCCTCCCACGCTGGTCGGATCCACGACTTCCGCGAACAGGAGGTGGATCGGTCCCAGCAGGGCGTCGGGTGCCATGAAGGTGCCGTGAGAACGGTATTTCTCGGCAACATGGAGGAAAAAGCGGGCCGTCATTGATTCAGCCCACGGAGAGCATGTCGGGCACCATGAACCGTCAGAGAGAGGAACAACCGGCGAAGAGGCGAGCCTTGCCTTGAAAGAATCCAGAATGTCATCACGCCATCCGGCAAGGACCTTCTCGAACTCCTCATGCTCCTCCGCTCCGATGTCACCGAGCATCTCTGTGACCTCTTTCAGACCGAGGTATGAATATGCGTTGAGCATGAACTGGTGGAACTGGTCCTCAGGATCGGCAACCTTTCCGTCAAGCATACCGTAACCGCGGCCCTTCAGTTCATCCTTCATGTTGGCGGACCTCCAGCCGATGATGTACCTGCAGGCCTTGAGAATCTGCGGCATGACACTTTCCACCCATTCCCGGTCGTGGGTGTAACGCCAGTATTCGCCAATAGACCAGAGGGCGCCTCCGGTCTCGATGGTGTAGCCGAAGAAGTTGACAATCCTGCCGTCTTCCTGCTGGGTGTCAATGAAATACTGAAGGCAGCGGCGGGCCTGGTCAGTAAGACCGACGGACTCGTAGAACTGGATGATCGGCGCGCTTTCGGTTCCGATCGGTGAATATACCCCCACGTTCGGGGCAAGAGTCCCCTGTTCCCTGTCACCGAAAGTGATGAGGTCAAGGTGGAGAAGACCGGCCCTGATCATGTCATTGAGTCTCGGGTCGGGGACATGGATCCTGGCGGCTGAGTCCAGTTTCTTCTGCCAGAAAGCCTTGCATTGTGAATATAATTCAGGATATTCCTTCTTTCCAAGTTCCAGCGCCCTGTCGGTGGAGATCGGACGGTGAGGCATGTAGTAGTCGACCTCGATGCTTTCCCCAGCCTTGAGAAGGACAGCCATCTCCTCGTTAGCCGCAGGTTTACCATCTATCATACTGATGCAGAACACTTTCCCGTTACCAAAGGTTGAACATCCCGTCTCGGGGTCATATTCATAAGCACCGCCTGCGAATGAGGCGTATGGCAGTTTCATCCAGGCATAGCGGGGAACTTCCGCAGTGTTCGTGATGGTCGTATGGATAACCAGTACGGTCTCTTCCTCCGCCGGAGATGTACCTGCAAGGACTTCTTCCAACTGCTTGCGCTGGGCCGGGGTCCAGGCACGGCCGCCCGAGTAATTGTCCGAGATCATGAAATGAGTGCCCCGGACGTTCTCTTCAACAAGCACGGATTTCTCGAGTGTGACGAAACTCCGGCTATGGTAGATGACATCGTCATCCTTCGTCACTGAATGATAGATCGGCATGACTCCGTCCTCAAGGCTTCTTGTGATGTTGGCATAGGCTCCGACACCGCGGCTGAAACTGTAATTGTAGCTTAGCGGAGCAGCGGACACCTCTGGTTCAGAAAAGACACTGCAGGCCAGCGTAGGCACGACCCTCTTGTCGGTCTGAACGGTCGAGAGAGCGTCCGGAAGCTCTTCGCTGATCTCGAATCTGCGGATGTCCCGGCTTATTCCCAACCAGATCGGGGCGCTCATGTGCCTGGTGGTCCGGAAGGCATCTTCGAAGGAGGCCTCTTCAGCCTGCTCTATCCTGTCCAGCTTCGAGACAAGTTTCCTGGACCTGACATATTCAACTGTTTCTGAATATGACGCATCATCCCCCTCGGGAAGGACTACGACCTCGTACTCCGGTATCCAGACCGGGGATTCGACGTTGACGTCACGAAGAAAGAATGAGAAGGACCGGTCGCCGTTCATGACAGAGACGATAGTCGACCCGGGTCCTTGCCGGAGTTCGGGATTACGGACAGTGCAGCGGATCCTGACAGCACCGGATTTCTTCACCTGCACGGATGCTCCTTTGACCTTCGCCTTCCCTTCCAGGACGGTCAGACTGGAGATTTCACCGTTCTCTACGCTGATTCCTGCATTTCCCTCAAGATTGTGCCATTCGACATTGAATCCCGCAATCTCCGCCTCCGAAGCGGCCTGCGCCTTTGCCGGCAGCATGAATGCGACAGCAGCGGACACTGCAATCGCCATAAACATCATCCTCTTCATAAGTGTTCAAGAATTATGAACCGGCATAACACCGGAACCTATTCAAAGATAATGAATATTCTGAACAAAACGAAGAAGCAGTTATCAGCCGTATCGTGTTTGACAAGACTATAATCAGGTATCCGATTAAGAAGCTGTTTTGAAATGGTAAACTTTATTTCTTATGAATCTTTTTGGTCTGAATTTCCTCTTTCATCAGTCACATAGCTACTGCTATGCTTCATCTTCAAAAGAAAATTCATCCTCAAAAATCTTCTATAACAAATTTTGTGAACCATTTCAAAACAGCTTCTAAAAAGATCTGATTTTATCCGGATATTCTCTGGAACAATCTGCGCTAGCGTCGCAAACCCTCAATAAGTGAATGGGGTCTGCGACGCCCTGTTTTGTAAGCAGCTGATAGTCAAGTATGCTTTTCCTCCAAACATCGCAGACCCCCTTGGGAGAACGAGGGTCTGCGACGTTACCTGGTGGGATCAGTCCTGGTAGGAGAAAATCTCTGCTGACCCCGGTTCGAGGGTGTAGAGGGTGTCGTAGAGGGAGGCCTGGACGGTGGATCCGTCGCGGCGGATACGGGAGACGGAGTCGTCTGTCTCTATGGTGACGGAAACCGGCTCCGTCGGGCTGGCGTTTACGAGGACGATGTAGGTTGTGTAGCCCTTCTTCAGTGTTGAGACAAGGATGCCGTTGCTCGGGCTTTCGTAGTCCCTGTCCGAGGTCCGGGCATTGGTGGAGGTTCCGGAAACGGAAGCGTGACACTCCAGTGCGGCGAAGTGCTCCGGAAGACGCTCCAACGGTTTTGTACCTATAGGAATATCGGAATTCTCAGAAGGGAGGAACGATACATCCACCAGCTCGGATCCCTTGAAGACGAAGGCACGCTTCTGAATCTCCTGGGCCGCCTCGCGGAGGAGTTCGTAGACCAGGCTGCGCTTGCCGGCCCTGGTGATCGGACCGAGGTGGAAATCGTTCTCGCCATATTCCTTTGGCGTCCAGTAGGTGAAGACCTGGAGGCTCTGGGCTCCGTAGGCGAGATTGGTGTAGAACTGGAAACGAATGTGCGCAAGGGTCGGGACAGGATAGAGAGAGTGGGCGGTGGTCAGTGCGAATCCGGAGAAGGTGCGTCCGGTGCTTGCCGCCATGTCCGAGACCATCTGAAGATTCTGGTACCAGAAAGGTGAGACTATCGTCCTTCCGTTGGACTTGTCAAACAGGACAGGATAGTAGTCAAAGGAGATGTACGGGAGCGGGACTTCCGAACAGTATGTTTCGAGATGTCTGGCGTACTCCTCCTCGCCGAACGCATGGACAGGCAGAAGATTGACATAGCAGAAATGGGTGCTGTCAACGCTCCTTATGCGGTCAATCCATTTGCCGAGCCACTCAAGGCCGTCGGTTCCAGGCTCGTCGGCGAGGAAATAGCCGCCTAGTCCCGGGTGGTCCTTGTACTTTGAAACGAAAGTTTCCGGAGAATTTTCCAGTTCTATGCCGTTGACCACGGCCTTGACGCCGACGACCGCCGCCGTGTCCAGGCACTGGCGTATCGCCGAATCCTCATCCATGACCGGAGAGAAGAAGGTGATGCCGCAGTCCTTCATCTCACGGAAGCGCTCCACAGTAGTGAATTTCTGAGGAAGAGCATGGTAGGCGAATATCGGAATCTCTTCCGGAGCGTCGGCTGCGGGCTGGGAGGAGCATCCTGTCAATAGCAGAGAGACCGCAAAGCAGAAGGCGGCGCAACGGAGAAGGAAGGCGGAAGGGCTGTGGGACATATTCATTGAAGATTAGAAGGTGACTGGTTCTCGGGTATAGCTCAGGACTCGTGGTTGTGATGGTAGAGCTGCCAGGAGTTGTAGCAGTTGTGCCAGATGCTGTAGAAGCCTCCGGCCACGGAGACTATCGGGTCCATGAAGGTGTAGCCCATCCAGATGGCGAAGACAGTGTTCTTCTGGCCGAGGGACTGACCTACAGTTACAGGGCCGGCATCGTGGTAGATTCCGCCGATCCTGCGGCCTGCCCAGAATTGGAACATGCAGCAGACCAGGGAGGCAAGGGCTATGCCGGCGAGAAGCCACGGACTGCCTTCGTTGTGGACTATCGCCCTTGTGCTCATCAGAATGGCCAGGGTCAGGGCAACCGCCCAGATGTAGAATGCCAGGTCGGTGATGGAGCAGAGCCATTTGTGGAAGCGTGGTGCGACAAGCCGAACGAGCCAGGCCACGGCGCATGGAAGCAGGAGCAAAGGGAAAACTTTCTTGAGAATATTCAGAAAGGCTGATGCGAAAGTCAGTTCTCCCGAAGGATAGAGAAGAGGGACCATCAGAGGCACAAGGAAAGCCACCAGGACATTGATGAAGACTGTGTAGGTGATGGCCTGGGCCATGTTTCCGCCAAGTTTTCCGGTCACGACCGCGCAGGCTGTGGCGGTAGGGCAGATCAGGCATATCATCGCCGCCTCAAGCGGGATCCTCAGCCTGGTGACGAATCCCGCCAGGGCTCCGTCGTGCCTCATTGCCCAGACAACTATCAAGGTCAGACCGACATAGAGAGTACCCTGGAGGAGAAGCAGCCAGAACTGCCAGCGGTGAGGCCTCAGGTCCCTTGGTTCTATCCTGCAGAAAGACAGGAAGAGCATCATGAAGAGAAGGGCCGGCTGGATGTGGGTCACAGCGCTCTCCAGGAACGGTCCCGCCCCGTGGATGGAACCGATGGAGTGGTAGACAAGATAAAGACCGGCGCCTGTGACCATTCCGATCACGAGCATCCAGTCCTTTACGAAACTTTTTATTTCAGAATACATTATCTTCTTCTGGTACGCCTCCCCCGTCTTGATCTCTTTGAAAGTGCCTTTGAAAGGACAGCAACAATGAGGAATGCGAAAAGGGCCACTATCACCACGTAGGTGAAGGCGCTGGCGCTTTCGCCCTTGCTCCTGGACCACATCGAAATCAGCTTCGAGGTCTCCTCCGGACCCCAGTCATGCTCGATGCAGCAACGGTCGATCACGCTCTTGTCCGGGACAAGGTAAGGGCAGACCTTGACCGAGTCGTTGCCAGGACCGAAGAAGTAGGTCAGGTCCTGAGGGACTCCGTTTTCCTCATCGATGTAGTAATCAAGAAGTTCAGGAGCACCGCAGGCACTCATGTAGCCGATGGCGTCAGAGTTGCGGACCGCATTCTCAGGCTTGCACATGAAGTTGATGAAATAGCGGGCAGCCTTGACGTTACGGGCATATTTAGGAATAACCCATCCGTCAAAGAACATCGTGCTGCCCTCCTGTGGCACTTCGTAGCGAAGGTCGACACCGACCGCCTTCGCCTCCTCGATCGCCCACATGGCGTCACCGCTCCACTGGATGTCGATCAAGGCTTTCTCCTGGATGAGCTGTTCCTTTCCGAAATCGGCCTCCCAGCCGGCTATGTGCTCACGAGCGAGGCTGAGATAGGCTTCAGCCATGGCCAGCGAAAGATCGGAGGAGTCATACATCAGGCTGTCCATCGCATCATGGTCGAAGGAACCGTCGGCATTGCGGATGTCGTTCTGATGGAACAGGAAGAGGAGCTCGCTGTAGACGTCCCTGGCCGCATCCTACATGAGGATCAGACCAGAATACTTCAGAATACTGACGCACTACCAAGTAGCCACGTCGACAGAGTCGACCTTTGCGGCGTTGTAGAGGAATCCGGTCGTACCCCACATGTAGCCGACAGCGTAGTCGGAAGCCTTCTTGTCACCGGAAACAATTCTGTCAAAGCAGCTTACGATGAACGGTGACAGACTGCCGTCAATGTAGTTCGGAGTGTCTCCGAAATCCTTGTCTATCTTGAGGATGAGGTCGTTCTTGAGCATCCTCTCGATGATGTAGTCCGACGGACAGACCACATCGAAGTCCTCATGGCCCTTTTCAATCTTCGAGAGCATGGTCTCGTTGATGTCGAAGAGCTGGTAGATGACATGGACCTTCTCGCCGGTCTGTTCTTCGTACCACTTCTCGAACTCGGGGAGGATGTCCTCGTCGATGTAGTCGGACCAGTTGTAGACCTTGAGTATCTGGCTGCGGTCAGATGAGGTCTGTGAGCAGGCCCCGAGGAAGAGGGCCGCCAATGCTATTGTAAGGATTCTTTTCATCTCTGTTGATTATCTGTTCTTTAACTTTGCGGCTGTCTTCTCCTTCCTGAGATTGACGACAAGAAGAAGGATGAGCACTATGGCGAAGATGATCGTCATCATAGGACGGAGCTCAGGGGTGAGTCCGCCCCTGCGCGAATCGGCGTAGATGTAGGTCGAAAGGGTCTCAAGGCCTATAGTACCTCTGGTGAAGAATGTCACTGCGAAATCGTCCAGCGACATGGTGAACGACAGTATGAATCCGGAGATCATGCCCGGCCTGAGCTGAGGGATCAGGACTTTTTTCAGGGCCTGGACAGGAGTTGCACCGAGATCCAGAGCCGCCTCGTAGGTGTTCGGGTTCATCTGGGTCAGCCTCGGCATCACGTTGAGGACCACATAAGGGGTGCAGAATGTGATGTGGGCCAGGATGACTGTAGCGAATCCCTGTGAGAAATGGAGGAAGACGAACAGGAGGAAGAGCGACACACCGGTGATGATGTCCGGGTTGAGCATCGGGATGCTGTTCAGGAACTGCATGGCCTGCTTCCTGCGGCCCTTGAGGTTGTATATTCCTATGGCGGCAAGTGTTCCCAGGAAGGTGGCGATGACCGATGCCAACAGAGCGATGACTATCGTGTTCTTGAAGGCGACCATCAGGGAAGATCCGCCCGGAGTGGCACCAGTGAAGAGGTTGGAGTACAGATTGAGTGAGAAGCCTGTCCAGTTGCCCAGGGACTTGGCCTCAGTGAAGGAGAAGACCGCTATGAAGACGAGCGGAGCGTAGAGCAGGATCAGAAGGATCCAGATGTAGGCTTGTGCAAGGAACTTTTTCATCTCAGATCACGCCTCCTTCCGTTTCTTTGGAATTATCTGTGAATATGGTGGTTGCGCCTATGAGCAGGAGCATCACGAAAGCGAGAGCGGCACCGTAGTTCCACATCGAGGAGTTGATGTTCTCCTGGATGATGGTACCGAAGAGCTTGATCTTGTTGTTGGTGAGGATCTCGGAGATGGCGAAGGTGCTTACCGTCGGCATGAACACCATCATCACTCCGCTCTCGATTCCAGGCATCGAAAGAGGGAGCGTCACTTTCCTGAAGACCTGGACAGGGGTGGCGCCGAGGTCGGAAGCGGCTTCAGCATAGGACTTGTCCATCTTCAGCAGCACATTGTAGATAG
>JAKSJH010000133.1 GCA_024398315.1 Bacteroidales bacterium | reverse complement strand
CCGCGTCGTCGTCCGAAGAGTGAAATGTCGCAGGCGTAGCTCTGGGGATTGTCAGCGCAGACCAGGCCGAGGAGCGTCGATTTTCCAGATCCGTTTGGTCCTGTCAGCGCCCATCTCTCGCCCTTGCGGACCACCCAGTCGAGGTCCTTCAGGATGGTCCTGTCGCCGTAGCGGATGCTGACCTTGTTGAGACGGACGATCTCCTCCGGGTTGTCGCATGCCTCTGCAAGTTTTTTATATTCAAGTGTTTCTGAATATTCACTCTTCTGACCTGTCCTTTCTTCCCTCCACTGACCGAGGGACTTCTTCGGACCTACGGTCTCTTCCTTGACTTCCACCACATGGGTGATGAAGTCAGGCACTTCGTCCGTACGGGCCAGGATCAGGATCAGATGAGTCTTGCCGGAATCCTTGATCGATTCGAGCTTTTCGGTCAGCACTTTCCTTGATGCGGCGTCCAGCCCGACGTAGGGGTTGTCCAGGATAAGCACGTACGGGTCCAGGTCAAGGACTTTAGCAAGACTGTGCTTGCGCAGCTCCCCGCTGGACATCAGGATCCTCTCGTCCTCGACGTCCCAGGAGTTCCACCTCTGCTGAAGGTAGTAGTTCTGATCAGTCTCTCCGCCGTAGCAGTCCTTGAATGCCAGGTACTTGACGTTCTCGCTGACCCATTTGTGGGTGGAGGAGGGGAATGAATATGCTATCGTTCCGCCCTTGAGAGGATGCTTGCCTGTGATGATGTCGACAAGCTTGGTCTTGCCGGCTCCGTTGGGACCGACGATGGCGATGTGCTCCCCTTCGCACAATGAAAAATCCACCGGTGCCGCCATCTGCCATTCTCTGACCATCGGGACACCGGAGGATATCTCTATCATCCGCTTTGCGGAATCCATTGTCTAGTAGACTTTGACCTTGAGCTTTGCGTATGCCCTCTCGGCCTTCTCCTTGGCCTTCTCGACGGTCTCGTCGGTTGCGAGGATGACACCTACGCGGCGGTGGCCCTTGATCTCAGGCTTGCCGAAGAACCTGATCTGGACGCCCGGCTCCTCAAGAACCTTCTCGACGTCGAGGAATTCATATTCAGTGGTGTTGCCTTCCACGACGATGGCCTTTGAAGCCGAAGGACCGTAGAGCTTGATTTCAGGGATAGGGAGTCCGAGGACGGCGCGTGCATGGAGGGCGAACTCAGACATGTCCTGGGAGATCATGGTCACCATACCGGTGTCATGAGGTCTTGGAGAGACTTCGCTGAAGATGACATCCTCGCCCTTGATGAAGAGCTCGACTCCGAAGATTCCGAATCCGCCGAGGGCGGCCGTGATCTTTCCGGCGATCTCCTGAGCCTTCTTCTCGGTCTCGGCGCTCATTGCCTGCGGCTGCCATGACTCGCGGTAGTCACCGTCGACCTGATGGTGTCCGATAGGCCTGAGGAACGTGGTTCCGCCGATGTGACGGACGGTGAGGAGGGTGATCTCATAGTCGAAATCTACGAAACCCTCGACGATCACCTTTCCGCCGCCTGCTCTTCCGCCTTCCTGGGAGATCTTCCATGCGGTGTCAATGTCGCTTTCCTTCTTGACCATGCTCTGGCCGTGGCCTGACGAACTCATGACCGGCTTGACGACGCAAGGGATGCCGATTCTGCCGATGGCTGCCTTGAATTCTTCCTCAGTCTCAGCGAATTCGTAGCGGGAGGTAGGGAGGCCGAGCTCCTCTGCGGCAAGACGGCGGATGCCTTCCCTGTTCATGGTGAGGAAGGTGGCCTTTGCCGTAGGTATGATGTGGTAACCCTTCTTCTCAAGTTCGATGAGCTTAGGGGTGGCGATGGCCTCGACCTCAGGGATGACGAGGTCCGGATTCTCTTCTTCGATGACGCTTCCGAGCTTCTCGGCGTCAAGCATAGGGAACACGTGACAGGACTGAGCGATCTGCATTGCAGGTGCGCCGGCATATCTGTCACATGCGACGACCTCGACTCCGTAGCGCTGGAGCTCGATTGCCACTTCCTTTCCAAGTTCTCCGGAACCGCAGAGAACCACTTTCTTACCGTGTTTTGTAAACGGGTTACCGATGTTTGCCATGTCTATTGATGTTATTTGTTGATAATATTCCTTTTATATTCCTGCAAATTTACTCACAATAATTGGATTATAGAAGACGGCACTGCTACATTGTCTGAAGAATGTCGTATATTCGTAGAGACCAATCACATTCTTCTCATGAAAAGAATCCTTCTGACAATAGTCGCCGTCTCCGCCTCCTTCGTTTCATATTCACAGCCTTCACAGGCTTTCAAGGGGTGGCCCGGCCATGATGACATCTCTGACCTCAAGGCCTGCTTCGCCGATCCTCCTGAGGGCTACGGAAATGTCCCGTTCTACTGGTGGACAGGTGACTCTCTCAATCCTGACAGGCTCCGCGACCAGCTGGACATCCTTTCTGAGTCGGCTCTGGACGGGCTCTGCGTCAGTTACAACCATACGAACCAGAATGTGGACATAGAATTGAACGCCAACGGTTTCGGAGGTTACGGACGTCTCAGCGGCGGCGAACCCAGGGCCATGTCCGAAGAATGGTTCGAAATCTGGAACAAGTTCTCCGCTGAATGCGCATCCAAAGGTGTTGGACTCGGCATGGATGACTATGTGATCGCATGGCCCGGCAACGGAGAGTTCATGGACAGCGTAGTCCTTTCGCCTTCAATCCGTGACTATCAGGGAAAGCTGGTCAAGGTCGAGGTTCCGAAAGGGGGGCAGAAGCCATCCAATGCGCTTTCCTTGATTGAGGAAGGTCCGGACAAGTCTGTCTATGTCTGCACTGAAGCCTCCCCATGGCTTCATCCTCAGGTCGGCAGGGTCTATGTCGAGAAATACTTCCAGAAGTTCGCCGATCACATGGATGCTGCCGGGAGGAAGGGAATGAACTATTTCTTCCAGGACGAACTCCAGTACGACCTGAGGATCACATCATGGTGCGAGGATATGCCAGAACAGTTCAGAGCCCGCAAAGGCTATGACATCATCCCGCTGCTGGACTGTCTTTTCATCGAAGACAAGGACAAGGTCGATGCCACCGCTGCCGAAGTGCGTCTTGACTACGCCGAGGTCCTCACCCAGCTTTCAGAGGAAAGGTTCTTCAAGCCGATCTTCGACTGGAATGCGGAGAAAGGTCTTATCTACGGATGCGACAACGAGGGCCGCGGACTCAATCCTACGCAGTACCTTGATTATTTCAGGGCGGTCAGCTGGTTCACCGCTCCAGGTAACGACGCCCCCTCCAGAGGCAGCAGTTTCCGCCAGACAAAGGTTTCCAGCAGCATCGCCCACCTGTACGGCCGTCCGAGGACATGGCTGGAGGCTTTCCACAGCATAGGATGGGACGCCAACGGAGCCTTGCTCAAGTCCCAGCTGGACCATCATCTCATTGCCGGCGGCAACCTCCTCTGCATGCACGGACTCTACTACAGCACCCACGGGGGCTGGTGGGAATGGGCTCCTCCGTGCTTCCACTTCAGGATGCCTTACTGGGACCACATGAAGCTCTGGCTTGAATATGCTGAAAGAATGTGCTTCCTCCTCAGCCAGGGACGTCATGTCTGCGACATCGCCATACTCTATCCGACTGAGACGATGCAGGCATACCCGGGGACCGGTCCGGATCAGGCGTTCGCAGTCTCTGACGAACTGAGCGCCCATGGACTGGACTTTGATTTCATCGACTGGAGCTCCCTGCAGACCGCCCGTCTCGAAGGTCAGTCGCTGTCGGTGGCCGGGGAGTCCTACAAGATCCTGGTCCTGGCCGGAATCCGTGCGATGCACGAAGAGACCCTCGCCAAGGTGCTTGCTTTCAAGAATGCCGGCGGCAAGGTCTTCGTCCTGGGCGATGTCATGCAGGAACTCAAGGATGCCGGTTTCATCATGCTTGATTCGCCTGCCGGTGCAGCAGGTGCTGTCCGCAGTCTGATAAAGGCTGATTTCGCTCCTGAGTCAGGCGAAGGACGTGTCCTGCACCGCCGTGTCGGTGACCGGGACGTCTACATGGTCATGAATGTGAAGAAGGGCGAGAGACTGCGCTTCCGTTCCTTCGGCAATGCCGAGTGTTGGGATGCCATGGACGGCACGACAAGACCTCTCCCGGTCGTGGACTGCGATGCTGACGGAAGCACCGTCATCTTTGACGGTGAGGACGGCGAGTCCATGCTGGTCGTCTTCTCGCAGGATGAACCTTCTTCCACCGCTCCTGCACCGGCAGCGTCCGAACCGGAGTCCGTTCAGCATCTCGACGGAGACTGGGACATCACGGTAAGACCGACCATGAACAACAAGTGGGGGGATTTCCGTCTTCCTGCTTCTGATGAATATATCGGCGTCGAAGCCCGTCAGATGACATGCACGCCTCTGTCCGGAGATTCCGTCTCCGGCAGCGTGACTGATGTCCAGGGCTATGGCCCGTACATGATGACATGCACCCTCTCGCCGGAAACCGATCTGGATGCCTTCCTGGAGGACGGGATGAAGGACGCCCGGTGGTCTCCATATTCATGGTCCTGGCAATATGGTGTCCTTGACAGTCCGGGCAGCCAGGGATGGCATGGACTGAAGTCCAAGGTCGAACCTCGTTTCCTTATCCTTGACCAGGGCGGCCACCAGGTGTTCAGGACGAATGTGCTTGTGCGGGAGAACGGAAAGTACAGGATTGTCGTTGAGGGGACCGAGCCTGCAAGGCTGCTCCTGGATGGATCCTCTCCGAAGAAGGATGTCGTCCGTCTGAAGAAGGGATGGCATTCTCTTGTGGTCGCATATTCAGACACCAGGAAGGAGGAATACAGACTGGAGAACCTGCGCGGAGACACTGTGGACCGCAGGGACAGGAGCATGGTCGTCCTCTATCCTGCCGGTTCCGAGGTTCCTTCCGACCGCGGCATGTATGAAAGTGTCGTCGCTTCAAGGTGGTACGGCACAGACCATCTCGTCTATGATGTCAATTCTTCTCCAACCGACTGGAGGATGGAGTTCGAGACCGCTCCGGGGACTGCTGAACTTCGTTTCGCTGCCAACGGAACCGTCAAGGAAGTCGTTGTCGACGGCGTCCATCTTCCGTTCATGGAACAGGATGGGAATGTTGTCGTGACCGTACCGCATCCTTCTCCTTCGTTCGGGAAAGCGGTTGTTGTCGGAACACCTGACGCAGGCTGTCCGGGGGCTGCGTTCTTCGACAGTCCGGTCAGAATCAGGACAAGCGGAGGCAGGATTCCGGAAGGGGACTGGACCGCCTTCGGCGCGCTTGGATTCTATTCGGGCGGAATCCTCTACGAGAAGGATGTCGATGTGAAGGAACTTGACGGACGTGTCTTCCTCAATCTTGGAGAGGTCGATGCAACCTGTGAGGTCGCTGTCAACGGGCCTCTCGCCAAAAAGCTGATCTCCAGGCCTTACCGTGTCGATGTCACGGATCTGCTCAGGCCAGGGCTCAATCATTTCTCCGTGCTGGTCTACAGCACTCTTTCCAATCATTACCGCACTACTCCATCCCCATACCGGGGGACTCCTCATGCCGGCCTCATAGGACCGGTTGTCCTTGAATATGAATGACAGGCTGTTGAGAGGTTGACAGCAACAATAAAGGAGACCGGCTTGCGGGCCGGTCTCCTTTATTATTCGTAGATGTGTATTCTTACTTCGCGAAGTCGTAGGTCTGGATCTCGACAGGGCCGAGGAGACCGGAGGACTGGAGCTCGGAATCCTTGTTGAGGTAGGTCGCTGTCTGGAAGGTGAACCTTTCGCTCTCAGGGAGATTCTTCTCGCCGATGAGCCTGTTCCTCCAGCAGTTGACAACCTCAACTTCCACTGTGTTCACGCCCTTCTTGACGAAGTCGGTGATGTTGAGACGGTAAGGGGCCGTCCAGACTCCGCCGACCTCCTGGCCGTTGATCTTGACCTTCGCCATGACCATGACCTTTCCGAGGTCGATGTAGACAGGGGTCTGAGGGACCTTGGCGAGCTTGAAGCTGTTGGTGTACCATGCCTTTCCGGAGAAGTACTTGATGTGGAGGTCTGAATTCTCAGTCCAGTCAGTGAGCTGGTTGAAGGTTACAGGAGCCTCAGGGCCGCCTCTGTGCTCCTCGAATGCTACCGTCCAAGGAGTGTCGATGGTCTTGATGACGTTCTTCTCAGGATAGTTGCATCCCTCTGATTCGGTCTTGTCGGTGTCCTTCCTGAAGATGATGAACGAGCTTTCGTAAGCGTCGAGCATCATAGGGATCTTCGTGCAGCTGGTGAGAGTCTTGTACTCGCTGAGGTCGCGGATCTCCTTGGTGAGAGGGTTCCAGAGCTCAGGGACCTTGCCGGTGATGCGGAACTTGCCGTCGAACTTGATCTTCTTGTCACCCTGGTTGGAGACGAAGTAGACCTCAGCGTCACCGAGTGTGCGGTGGATGAACTGGAGAGGCAGTTCGGTGTCTTCGGAATCGAAGTCGGCCACGAGACCCATTCCCTTGAGAATCTGCTCGATGGATGCATTCTTGTAGACCTTGCCCTTGCCGTAGTTCACGACAGGTGCGAAAGGCAGTTCGTCGTCGTTCCAAAGTCTGGAGGCTATGGCCTTGACCTTTTCGTCGCACTCAGGATAGCCTTCGAGACTAGGGGACTTGACAGGTGCGCAAGGACCGTAGATGACGAGACCTTCCTTGACGAGGCTTTCAAGCTTCTCGAGAAGTTCAGGACGCATTGTCTTGATCTTAGGGAGGACGAGGAGGTTGTATTCCATGCCGCTCTCAAGGACGAGCTTGTTGTCCTTGACGGTCGCCTTCATGATGACCTCGCTGTTGATGTAGTCGAATGAATATCCTCTTGGGAGTGCAGGGTCCTGGGCTCCGGTCATCTTAGGGCAGTCCTCGCCGAGGAAGTAGGCCACCTCTGCGAAGTAGCGTCCCTGCTGGAGCATGTAGTTGCACCTCTTCAGATAGTCCGAGAAGGTGTCCATGTGGGAGAACCAGGTGTTCTTGCGGTTGAATTCGTTGCCGAACCATGCGTTGTGGCCAGGGACTCTGTCGTCAGGCTGCTGGATGTAGAGATGCATGAGCGCGGTGTTGATGCCTTCTGTGAAGAAACGGTCACCGCGCTGCTTCATCTGGCCAGGGTACTGTGAGAAGTCAGGACCGCCGCAGGTGAAGCTCTCGGCCCAGATCCTCTTTTTGCCGTAGATGTGGCCGCATGATGATGCGACTTTGTTCTCGATGTCACCGAGGTCGCCGAAGCTCCAGAACTCGCCGGCGATTTCGTCGGACTGTCCGCCGTACTGGAGGAAGTCGCCAGGGAATCCCCAGTGGCCGTAGTTCTCAAGCCATGTGGTAAGGCCGTGTTCGTGGCTGACTTCAGCCAGACCGCCTACATAGTTGTAGGAAACTTCGTCGGCGATGAGCCTCCTGAGGTCCCAGAGGAAACGGTCGGAAGCGTCTTCGCTGCAGACGACCACACCGCTGAGCACCGGGATGTAAGGGACAGGGTCATAGCCGTAGGCTGCCTTGAAGTCCTCGATGAGGTTG
>JAKSJH010000132.1 GCA_024398315.1 Bacteroidales bacterium | reverse complement strand
ACGGTTTCGACCTCTCCGACTACGACCACCGATGCCTCGCCTATGCCAAGGAATATGCCAGCAGGCTTCTCTCGATCGACGTCAACATCTCAATCACCGAGATGCTTGACACCGCATGGGAGCTCTTCGGGAAGTATTTCAGCAAGGCCGAGTCAGGAATCAAGCAGGCTTTGATCGACAAGTACTGGAAAGGAAAGTAATGCGATGGCCATCAAGTTTCAATACAACAAGACGTCGCTGAACAACCTGCAGAAGCAGCTCAAGATGCGTCAGAAAGCTCTCCCAACGCTTCAGAACAAGGAGAGCGCGCTGAGGCTCGAGGTGCGCAAGGCGAAGGAGAAGAGCGAAAGGCTTCTGATGGATCTTGAGCGGACCCGTCAGAAGTACGGCTACCTCGCCCCTCTCTGGAATGAGTTCGAAAGCGGTCTCGTCTCGATCAAGGGACTCGAACTGGTCACCGTCAAGGTGGCTGGAGTCAAGTGCCCGGAGCTCAAGAGCATAGAGTACGAGATCAAGCCGTTCAACACATTCGTCAAGCCGGCCTGGTATGTCGACGGAGTCAGAATCCTCAAGGAGCTCTCAAGGCTCGGGATCGAATCCGAGGTCTACCTTGAGAAGAAGAGGATCCTTGACTTCCAGAGGAAGAAGACGACCCAGAAGGTCAACCTCTATGAGAAAGTCCAGATTCCAGGCTACCAGGAGGCCATCCGCAAGATAAAGCGCTACATGGAGGACGAGGAGAACCTCAGCAAGGCCTCGTCCAAGATTGTCAAGCAGCGTCACGCTGAGGAAGAAGAAATGGAGGAAGCAGGCAATGATTGAGAGAATGACGAAATATTCCTTCATCCTTCCTAGCGGGGATGACGGAAAGTTCCTTGAAGAACTGGCCCGGACAGGTCTTGTGGACATCACAAGGTCTTCCAAGCCGGTGGACGCCGGATCATCGGCTCTGCTCGCCTCGAAAGAAGAGACTGACAAGGTCATCAAGGGTCTTGAAAAAGCAGACTGGTCGGAAGACGAATGCTATGAAGAGATTCTGGCGGCGGTGAAACCGACAAGCGCCGACAATGTCCTTGAAACCGCAAAAGCGGCTCTTTCAAGACTTACGGACCTTCTGGCAGCTTCCGAATCAGCCAGAAAAGAGATGAAAAAGGTCCTCGTCTGGGGGGACTTCGACAGCGAGAAGATTTCAGAGCTGGCGGACCTCGGCTACAAGACCAGATTCTACTGCGTTTCAAAGAAGAAATACGACCCGGCCTGGGCCGGGATACACCCTCTCCAGGAGATTGCTGACGACGGAAAGAACGTATGGTTCGTGACCATATCCGACGACAGCGGCTATGACCTCCCGGTGGAGGAATGTCCAGCACCTGTGGCCAGCGTGCAGGATGTCCAGGAGAAATCGGACAGCATAAGGAAGGACCTCATCGCCTGCAAGGCGGAACTGATGTCGCTCAGGGAGCATCTCCCGCTGCTCAGGCATCAGAGCGAGACCCTGGCGGAAGAGCTCCAGCTCTACCTTGCGCAGGCAGGCGCAGGCAAGGCCGCAGAAGGTTACGTGACCACTTTCGAAGGTTTCGCCCCGACAAAGGACACGGAAGTGCTTGACAAGGTCTTCGACGGCATGGGTGTCATCTGGTTCAAAGAAGATGCGGTGAAAGCCGACAATCCTCCTATCCAGTTCAAAGGCAACAGGTTAACCAGAATGTTCACAGTCCTTACGGACATGTACGGCCGTCCTGTCTATGACGAATTCGACCCGACACCTTACATCTCCATATTCTTCACCCTGTTCTTCGCCATGTGCATGGGCGACGCAGGCTATGGCCTCATGCTGCTTGCAATAGGTCTTGGTGCGAAGAAGATGCTCGGCAACCTGGCTCCGCTGGTGACCTTCCTGGGAGGAGCGACAGTGGTGATGGGCATCATTCTGCACACATTCTTCGGAATGGACTTGTCAACCGCCGCATGGGTTCCGCAGTGGATGAAGTCATGCATGATAAAAGGACAGGTGGCCGGATATGACGCGCAGATGCTGTTCTCAATTCTCATCGGTGTCGTCCACATCAGCATCGCGATGGTTCTCAAGGCTGTATATTCAGTCAGGAGAAGCGGGCTGAAAGGGTCGCTCGGTTCACTCGGGTGGACTCTGCTGATAGTCGGCGGAGTTGTCGTCGCAGCGTTCGCCCTTCTCGGAGTGATCTCCAGCAGCGTCACGAAAGTGATCGTGATAGTGCTGGGAATAATCTCCGCAGCTGGAATATTCCTGTTCAACGATCCGGACAGGAGCATATTCAAGAACATCGGTTCCGGACTGTACGAGACCTACAACACTGTCACCGGCCTTCTGGGAGATGTCCTCAGCTACCTCAGGCTCTATGCCCTGGGACTGGCCGGCGGCATGCTTGGCAATGCTTTCAATTCGCTCGGGACGAGTCTCATCCAGGACAAGATGACAGCCGTAGGACTCGCTTCATGCATCCTGATCCTTGTGCTCGGCCATGTGCTGAACCTTGCCATGTGCTGCCTCGGTGCCTTTGTCCATCCTCTGAGGCTCAACTTCCTCGAATTCTTCAAGAACAGCGGTTACGAAGGTACCGGAAGAATCTACAGCCCGCTTACATCTGAAAACATAACAAAAGAATAATAAACAACAAAAAAATTGATATCATGAACGAAATTTTAGGTTATCTCGGCCTCGGCCTCATGCTTTCTCTGTCCGGCATCGGTTCAGCCTACGGTACAACCATCGCGGCCAACGCTGCCGAAGGCGCACTCAAAGTCAATCCTGAAAAGAAAGGCAACTACCTGGTCCTTTCAGCACTTCCTGCGACTCAGGGTATCTACGGCTTCGTGGCATTCTTCATGTGGCTGACACATGACCTGGCCGTCCAGGGACCGATCCTCTTCGGCATCGGCATCTCAGTCGGTCTTGTCTGCATGCTTTCCGCTATCCGTCAGGGACAGGTCTGCGCCAACGGTATCGTAGGAGTGAGCCAGGGACACGACGTCTTCACCACCACCCTCATCTATGCGGCTCTTCCTGAATTCTATGCGATTCTGGGTCTTGTCGGAGCCATCATGTCAGCTCTCATGCTCTAGAAAAGATGTCACTCATCAAATCAATCTCCGGAATCCGGGGAACCATAGGGGGAAAGCCCGGAGACGGGCTGTCCCCTATTGACATTGTGAAGTTCACCTATGCCTACTGTGCAACTCTTCCTTCAAGGAAGCCGCAGCCGGCATCAGGCAAGAAATACAAGATCGTGGTCGGAAGGGATGCACGTCTCTCCGGTGCTATGGTCGAGAACCTTGTCGTGGGCACACTGATGTCCTGCGGGGTCGATGTCGTCAAAATAGGACTCGCTTCGACTCCTACTACAGAGATGGCGGTGACTTTCTCCGGTGCTGACGGAGGAATAATACTCACCGCCTCCCACAACCCGAGACAGTGGAACGCCCTCAAGCTCCTCAACGATAAAGGCGAGTTCCTGACAGCGGTGGAAGGCAAGGCCATCCTCGACCTTGCAGAGACAGAGGATTTCTGCTTCGCCGATGTGGACGATCTCGGAACGGTCGAAGAAAAAGACTTCACCTCGGAGCATCTGGATGCCGTCATGGCGCTGGAAGCAGTTGACGCTGAAGCGATAAGGAATGCTCATTTCAAGGTCGTGCTGGATGCAATCGACTCTGTCGGAGGCATCATCATGCCACAGCTTCTCGAAAGGCTCGGTGTAGAGTGTGTGAAGCTCTGCTGCGAGCCTACCGGCAACTTCAGCCACAATCCAGAGCCGCTTCCGGCCAATCTCATCGGGTTGAGCGGAACCGTGGTCAAGGAAGGAGCGGACCTTGGAATCTCAGTGGACCCTGACGTGGACCGCCTGGCTTTCATCTGCGAGGACGGAGAGCCTTTCGTCGAGGAATACACCCTCGTCAGCGTGGCAAGCTACCTCATGGAGAGAGCCGCGGCCAGAGCGAAGGCCGAAGGGAAGACTCTTGCAGAGATCACCGCTCCATACAGCCCTGTCACAGTTTCCAACCTTTCCAGCAGCCGCGCCCTCAGGGACGTGACCGAGGAATATGGAGGAACATATTCAGCTGCGGCGGTCGGTGAAGTAAATGTCACTACTATGATGCGCTCCAAGGGCGCCCTCATCGGTGGAGAAGGCAACGGAGGTGTGATCTACCCTGCCATCCACTACGGACGCGACGCTATGGTCGGAGTGGCTCTGTTCCTTTCCAACCCGGCACACAAGAAGATGCAGGTCAGCGAGTTAAAGAAGACCTATCCGGCATATTCAATAGCAAAGAACAAGATTCAGCTGAGCGACAAGGCTCTCATCGACAAGATTCTTTCAAGGATGAAGGAGGTCTTCGCTTCCGAGGACATCAATGACATCGACGGTGTGAAGATCAGCTTCGAGTCGAAGAGGTCCTGGGTGCATCTGCGCAGGTCAAACACCGAACCGATCATCCGCATCTATTCCGAGGCTCCAACCGAGCAGGAAGCCGAAGATCTTGCCGCCAGAGTCATTGCGATAGCCGAAGGGATCATCAAGGAATAGTGCCATGTTTTCATTCAGGACAGCACCTCTGGAGGACCAGCTGGACAAGGCTCTGCTCAGCGGCAGGGTCGGATGCTTCTGCACGCAGAACTGCTGGGACACGGCAAGGGGAAGGTACATGTACGACCTTTTCAGGGAAAGGGGGAACCTTGCCGCCATATTCAAGCCCAAGGATGCCGAGCTGACTCCGGGAACCAACCACATCGCTTTCAGTGTATCCGACCTCAAGGAACTGGATGCTGTCGTGGTGGAGATCCAGGATGCCGGTTCAAGGTACTTCAACTACACGAAGGATGTGCTGACACTGATGGAAGCCCTGAACGGGATGGGGATGGAAGCGCCCGCGCTCTACATCGTGGACCATATCAATCCTGTGGGCAGGACAGTCGAAGGATCGATGCCTTCCACCGTCTGTGAACCGCACACTCCGAAAGTAGCGCACAGGCACGGTCTGACGCTCGGGGAGCTCTGCAATCTCTACTACAGCGAGATAGGAGCCGGATTCGCCCTCCATGTCATCTCTGCTCTTGCAACCGACGCGACGAGGCAGCTTCTGCCTTGGACAATAGCCCCGGCTTCGGACATTCCTGGGATGTTCACCTGCGGGATGTACAGCGGCGGCGGCCTCTGGAACAACACCACCATCACTCCTGCAATCGGAACGGCCAGGCCTTATGAATATTTCGGAGCACCTTTCATCCGTCACACTTCCATCGAGTCGGTGCCGGCTCCTAACGGTGTGCTGATGCGTCCATGTTCGTTCACCCCTTCAACCGGACGTCACGAAGGCGAGGTATGCCATGGCTACCAGATAATGCTGCAGCCGGACGCTGAATATCATTCCCTTCTGCACACGCTCCAGTTGATCAGGTACTTCAGCGAGAGATATTCGCAGTTCGAACTTCTTGAAGGTTTCGAAGCCAAGCTTTCAGACCCGGTGCTGATGAGCTACATCAAAGGGGAGATAACTTTCCAGGAAGCCAGGGAGCATGTGAAGGTGGAGGAGCAGAAATGGATCCGCAAGGCCAAGCGTTTCTGCCTCTACGATGACCAGCCGTACAGGATAAAGTAATTTTGTTATTCAATAAAAAATCGCTATATTTGCGGCCCGTAAAAAGGAAAACAATTTTTTAAATCAATAAAGCAATGAAAAAAGGACTTCATCCCGAAACCTACCGTCTTGTAGCTTTCAAGGATATGTCAAACGACACCGTGTTCATCACCCGTTCATGCGCCGAGACCAAAGAGACCATCGAGGTTGACGGTGTGACCTACCCGGTTGTGAAGGTCGAGATCTCCAACACCTCTCACCCATTCTACACAGGCAAAGTCAAGCTCGTTGACACCGCCGGTCGCGTCGACAAATTCTACCAGAGATACAAGAACCGTCAGAAGTAATTTCCGGCACGGTAACAAGATACAGATGCTGGCCCCAACAGGTCAGCATCTGTCGTTTTACCTCTCCCCCTCCGGCCCCGGAAAGACCTTGCAGGAAAGAAGTCTCCGGAACGTCGGCTACGCCGACCCCTTCCGAAAGCCTGCGGCTTTCTCCCTCCCTCTAGTGCCGAGGGTGGCATTGTTCCGGAGACTTCTTTCCTGCAAGGTTCGCCGTAACGACTTACCCAACTCGTCATTGAGGACCGCTCTTGTCGTCATTGCGGGCTTATCTTTCACGTCATTGCGGGCTCGACCCGCAATCCCTGCACTTACCTGGAAAATTCATGACAAGATAAGTGCAAGATATTATAGCGAAACTGCCCTGGAAGGCAATCACATGCATCTTTTGATTTTTATCGTGCACTTATCCTGCAGCTATTTTGCCAGATAAGTACAAACTTTCTGAGTCCAGAACTGCCAAACCATTCGATCCGCTCCCGAATCATATGTTTGTTGCCCGTTCCGGAGCGGTTCTGCCATTTCAAAACAGCTTCTAAGAGTTCTCGATTAATTCTGTGAAGAATAGCATTTTATCAGTTGAAATCATTAAATTTGTTTGAGAGAATGTAAATTGTGATGAGTATGCAACAGAATCAACTTAGCAAAGCAGCGGCCAGGTTCGCACAGAAATGGTCCAGGAGAGGATACGAAAAGGGAGAAAGCCAAGTTTTCTGGATTGAACTGCTTCATGATGTCCTCGGGGTGGAGAACCCTACTGACTTCATTAGTTTCGAGAATCAAGTAAAGCTCTCGAACACAAGTTTCATAGATGCCTATATCGCCACAACCCGCGTCCTCATTGAGCAGAAGAGCATCGACAAGGACTTGCGCAAGGCCATTCCGCAGTCAGACGGTTCCATGCTCACTCCTTTCCAGCAGGCGAAGAAATATGTCGTTGAAATGCCAGTAAGCAAGCATCTGCGCTGGGTGATTACCTGCAATTTCAAGTCATTCTTCGTCTATGACATGGAGAATCCGCAAAGTGAGCCGGAAATAATCCTTCTGGAGAATCTGGAGAAAGAATATTACCGTCTTCAATTCATTGTTGAGCAGGGCAACGAACACCTCAAGAAAGAGATGGAAGTTTCCCTGAAGGCAGGCGTAATCATCGGAAAGATATATGATGAGTTCCTGAAGCAGTACATCAACCCGGAAGATCCACAGACGCTCAAGAGCCTGAACATCCTATGTGTCAGACTTGTATTCTGCCTCTATGCCGAGGATGCCGGACTCTTCGGAGAGAAACGCTGCATGTTCCATGACTACCTGTCACAGTTCAAACCAGGGAGAGGAGAGATGAGGAAAGCACTCATCGAGCTGTTCGACGTGCTGAACACGCCCGTTGAAGAACGCGACCCGTACCTGGACGACAGTCTGAGGGCTTTCCCGTACTGCAACGGTGGTCTGTTCGCAGAGAAGGACATCGAGATTCCACGTTTCAACGATGAACTTGCAGAGTTGGTCCTCAAACACGCCAGCGATGATTTCGACTGGAGCCAGATAAGCCCGACCATCTTCGGTGCCGTATTCGAGAGTACTTTGAACCCGGAG
>JAKSJH010000131.1 GCA_024398315.1 Bacteroidales bacterium | reverse complement strand
AACACAAAAGAAAGATGAAAGCAGCAATCGTAGGCGCCAGCGGTGCGGTCGGTCAGGAACTTCTCAAGGTCCTTGACGAAAGAAATTTCCCAATCGATGAGCTTCTGCTCTTCGGCAGCCAGCGCAGTGCCGGAAGGAAGTACACCTTCCGTGGCCGGGAGATCGAAGTGAAACTACTTCAGCACAACGATGACTTCAAAGGTGTGGACGTCGCGTTCACCAGCGCAGGAGGCGGCACCAGCAAGGAATTCGCAGAGACTATCACAAAGTACGGAACGATAATGATCGACAATTCCAGTGCTTTCCGCATGGACGAGGACGTACCCCTTGTGGTTCCTGAATGCAACGCCGAGGACGCCCTGGTGAGGCCGAGAGGCATAATCGCCAATCCGAACTGCACGACGATAATGATGGTAGTGGCCCTCAAGGCCCTTGAGGGGCTGAGCCACATCAGGAAAGTCCATGTCTCCAGCTACCAGGCTGCGAGCGGGGCCGGTGCGGCGGCCATGGCTGAACTTTACGAGCAGTACCGCCAGGTGCTCGCCGGAGAGGCCCCGACAGTCAGCAAGTTCGCCTACCAGCTTGCCTTCAACGTCATCCCTCAGATCGACGTGTTCACCGACAACGGCTACACTAAAGAGGAGATGAAGATGTTTAATGAGACCCGCAAGATCATGCATTCCGACTGCTCGGTGAGCGCAACCTGCGTCAGGGTTCCGAGCCTCAGGTGCCACAGCGAAGCCATCTGGGCCGAGACCGAGGAACCTGTGAGCATCGAGGCTTTCAAGGAGGCTGTCCGCAGGGGAACAGGCCTGCAGCTTGAGGACGAACCTGCCACGCAGACCTATCCGATGCCGCTTTTCCACGAAAACTGCGACGATGTCTTCGTCGGAAGGATCCGCAAGGACCTCGCCGACCCGAACAGCATCGCTTTCTGGCTCGTGAGCGACCAGATCAAGAAAGGCGCGGCCCTGAACGCCGTCCAGATTGCTGAATATCTTGTCACCCGAGGACACCTCAAAGCATAGAACCCAGTAGGAGAATCCGCTTCTTTAGGAATGGAAGATAAGTACAAGGAATATATCGAGATCCGCGGGGCACGGGCCCACAACCTCAAGGGTGTCAGCCTTGACATCCCCAGGGACAGCCTGGTGGTCGTCACCGGTCTTAGCGGCAGCGGCAAGTCATCGCTTGCTTTCGACACTGTCTTCGCCGAAGGACAGCGCCGCTACATGGACACCCTGTCGCCCTACGCCAAGCATTTCATGGGCATCCTCGAGAAGCCCGAGGCCGAGAGCATAGACGGACTCAGTCCGATCATCGCTATCGAGCAGAAGACCACCGGAAGCAATCCGCGTTCGACCGTCGGCACGATCACCGAGATATTCGATTTTCTCCGACTGCTGTACGCACGCGCTTCGAGAGCATATTCCCCGGCCACTGGAAAGGAGATGGTCCGCTACACCGACGACCAGATCGTCTCCCTGATAATGTCTGAATATTCAGGAAAGAAATGCTACCTGCTGGCTCCGCTGGTCAGAGGCAGGAAGGGCCATTACCGCGAACTTTTCGCCCAGCTCCGGAAGAAAGGCTATTCGGAAGTCCGTGTGGACGGGCAGATCCGTCCTCTCTCCGAGGTCGAGAGCCTCGACAGGTACAAGGACCATTTCATCGAACTGGTGGTTGACAAACTCAAGCCTTCGGCAGGTGATGAGAAAAGAGTCATGGATTCCGTGATGACGGCACTGGGAGTCGGAAAGGGCTCCGTGGCAATGCTGGAGATGGGGTCCGACACCCTTCGCCATTTCTCGAAGCACCTTGTCGATCCTGAATCGGGCCTGTCCCTCCAGGAACCGGCCCCGCATTCCTTCTCGTTCAATTCTCCGGAGGGGTATAGCCCTCATTGCAAGGGACATGGCATGATCGTCGATGTCAACATCGACTCGATAATCCCGGACCGATCCCGCTCCATAGCCGAAGGAGGAATCATACCTCTTGGGAAGATCCGCGAGACGAAGAAGTTCGACATAATCCGCTCCATCGCCCGCAAGTACGGATTCTCCCTCTTCGATCCGATTGATTCCATTCCCGACGAGGCCGTCTCCCACATCATATTCGGAAGCGAGGAGATGTTCCGCATCGGTGAGGGCAACCTCTCCGAGATGGTCACATTCGATGGAATAGTCGAGGACATCGATGACAAGGTCGTGTGTCCTGTGTGCGGGGGGACCAGGCTGAACTCCAACACACAATGCTTCAGGATTGACGGCAGGACAATTTCAGAGGTCGCTGCCATGGAGATGACCGACCTGAAGGCCTGGCTCGACTCCCTTCCTGACAAATTCACCATAAGGGAGAAGACCATAGCCCGTGACATCCTCAAGGAGCTGAAGGAGAAGGTCAGGTTCATGCTCGACGTCGGTCTGGACTATCTTTCTCTGGACCGAGCCACAGCCTCTCTCTCCGGTGGTGAGAGCCAGAGGATAAGGCTTGCCACCCAGATAGGCTCCAAACTCGTCAATGTCCTCTACATCCTGGACGAACCGTCCATCGGCCTTCACCAGAGGGACAACCGCAAGCTGATCAACTCTCTGAAGGAACTCCGCGACGGGGGCAACTCCGTGATGGTCGTGGAACATGACCTGGAGACGATGCTGAGCGCCGACTGGCTGGTCGACGTGGGCCCCGGAGCCGGCAAGGAAGGCGGAAACATCTGCGTGAGCGCCCCTCTGAAGACCCTCATGGCTGACAGGATGAAGGAGTCCCAGGAGCATTGCATCCTCGGTCCTTCCCTTACTGTGGACTACCTCAAGGGCCGGCTGACCATACCCGTCCCGCCGTCCCGTCGTCCCGGCAACGGTCATTTCCTCTCCCTGAGAGGGGCTTCCGGCAACAATCTGAAGGGAATCGACATCGACTTTCCGCTCGGATGCTTCATCGGCATCAGCGGAGTCAGCGGAAGCGGCAAGTCATCGCTGATCGACGAGACCCTAATGCCTGTACTCAAGAACAAGTTCTACCGGTCCAACCTTAAGCCGCTGCCATATTCATCGATCTCAGGACTTGAATATGTCGACAAGCTGATCGAGGTGGACCAGAGTCCGATAGGGCGCTCACCGCGCTCCAATCCTGCCACCTTCACGGGTGTGTTCAACGACATCCGCAACCTGTTAGAGGAGACTCCTGACGCCAAGGTGCGCGGCATCAAGGCCGGAAGGTTCTCCTTCAACGTGGCCGGCGGACGCTGCGAAGCCTGCAACGGCGCCGGTTTCAAGGTGATCGAGATGAACTTCCTGCCATCGGTCAACGTGGTCTGCGACGAATGCCGGGGCAAACGTTACAAGGAGGACACACTTGCTGTCCACTACAAGGGCAAGAACATCAGTGATGTTCTGGAAATGCCTGTGTCAGAAGCCTATGAGTTCTTCAAGCCTATTCCCAAGATTGCCCAGAAACTCAAGGCGATGGTCGATGTCGGGCTCGGCTACGTCCAGCTCGGACAGTCCGCAGTGACCTTGTCCGGAGGCGAGAGCCAGAGAATGAAACTGGCAGCGGAACTCTTCCGCAACTCCACCGGCAGCACCGTCTACATCCTTGACGAACCGACCACCGGTCTTCATTTCGAGGACATCAAGGTGCTTCTCGGAGTGCTCCAGAAACTTGTCGACCAGGGCAACACCGTGATCATCATAGAACACAACCTGGACATCCTCAAGAGCGTGGACTACATCTTCGACCTCGGCCCTGACGGCGGCAGGAAGGGCGGTTTCATCGTCTCAAAGGGCACTCCCGAGCAGGTGGCCGCCGATCCGGATTCGGTGACCGGTGAATACTTGCGCGAAGCCCTCCAGTAATATCAAGATTATTTGTTAGGAATGATGAAAAAATAAGTTGGTAAAGATTTATGAAAGATTGTTTATGGATTTTGAATATGGAATGAAGGAGCGTAGCGGGCTACGTGACTGAATGACATGTTCAAAAGACAAAACAAGATTCATAAAGATTACCAGATTATTTTTTAAGAATGACTATCTTTGTTATCAATGGTAACAATCAAGACATTTGTGTTCAATCCCTTCCGGGAGAACTCCTACTTCGTCTGGGACGAAGAGGGCGGCTGTCTGGCTGTCGATCCCGGCATCTATGACGAAGACGAGGCTTCCCGGGTGAAGGCTCTGCTAGACCGTGAGCACCTGACGCTCAAGGCCGTCCTGCTGACCCACGGGCATTTCGACCACATATTCGGTGTCAAAGCCCTTCAGGATGAGTACGGCGTGCCCGTCCTGATGAGTCCTGACGATGCGGATCTGCTCCTGCAGAACGACAGGGCTTCCAGTGTCTACGGGCTCCATCCCGCCGACCCCTCGTTCAATGTCACCCCTCTGCATGACGGCGATGTCGTGGACTACCTGAAAGATTCGCCTCTGAAAGTAATAGCCACTCCGGGCCATTCCAGGGGCGGCCTCTGTTTCTACGACGAGGCGGACAAGGTCCTTTTCAGCGGAGACACCCTCTTCGCCGGAGCCATCGGACGTACAGACCTGTTCGGCGGTGACTACGACAAGCTGATAGTCAGCGTGATGGATTCCCTGATGGGGCTTCCGGGCGACGTGGACGTACTCCCGGGCCATGGTCCCCGCACCACGATCTCCGACGAACGCACCCACAACCCTTTCCTCCAGCCTTTCAACGAACCGGAGGAAGAGCAGGTGCCGGACGACGAGACCTTCGGACTCTCGATCAACGGAGTATGATTCTCTGAATATTCAAACAGCTTTTTCATTTATCATTTGAGGCGATGCACATAGCGATAGCAGGCAACATAGGAAGCGGCAAGACCACCCTGACCAAGATGCACGCGGCCCACTACGGTTGGACCCCGAAGTTCGAGACAGTCGACTACAATCCCTATCTGACTGATTTCTATGCGGATATGGAGCGCTGGTCGTTCAATCTCCAGATATATTTCCTCAACAAGAGGTTCAAGGACATCATCGAGATCTCACGCTGCGAGGACGTCATTGTCCAGGACAGGACAATCTACGAGGACGCCCGGATCTTCGCCCCCAACCTCCATTCCCTCGGTCTGATGAGCACCAGGGACTTCGAGAACTATTCGGAGCTCTTCGACCAGATGATGTCCCTCGTCAGCAAGCCGGACCTCCTTATCTACCTCCGCTCAAGCATCCCCAATCTGGTCGCCCAGATCCAGAAGCGCGGCCGCGAGTACGAGAGCAGCATCCGTATCGACTACCTGACGGGGCTCAACAACCGCTATGAGGAGTGGATCGGAGGCTACGACGGAAATCTCCTTGTCGTCGACGTTGATGAAATCCGCTTCGAGAACAAGCCTGAGGACTTCCAGAGAATAACCGACAGGATAGATGCTTCGCTCTACGGCCTTTTTCCTGAGATAAAGCCGGTTGCGGAGTGATAGTATTTATAATATTTTTTGATTATATTTGCATGTTATAATGGCAACGGAGAATGTTCAATGGTTCGCCGCAAGGACCAGAAGGGGACAGGAACTGGCATTGCGCCGCCGGCTCACAGCCATGAACGTGGAGTGTTTCATACCCTCCAGGATCACGACTCGGGACCGTGCCGGACGCAAGTCGCGGGTGGAAGTCCCGCTTATTCCCAATCTGATTTTCCTGCGCGCCACCAAGAAGCATGCATGTTCGCTGGCGAACAGCGGGAGTTTCCCTCTGTTCTATATCATCGACCATTGCACCAGGACTCTCCTTGTCGTTCCGGACAAGCAGATGGATGACTTCATCCGTGTCGTGACGCAGAAGCCTGATTCCATCTGTCCGGAGTTTCAGGAGCTGCCTGTGGGTGCGTCAGTGCGCATCACGTCGGGAACTCTTGAAGGTGTTGAGGGGAAAGTCATACTGCTGCCCAACAGGACTTATGTTGTGGTCAGCGTGGGCCAGCTCCTTGCTGCGAAAGTTCAGGTGCCACATGCGAGCGTGACCCTTGTTTGAAAATATTAAAGCTTTGATTATCAGCTTTTATCCTTGCTTTAAGGTCGTGGAGTGCCCGTGCACGTCCATTGGCGAAGCTTTTGTTTTGAATTGACTTTTCTCTGCTTGCAAGTATGAAAGACTCTTTTACTGACAAGGATCGTGGTGACGGGCTGAAGAAGCCCCGCAGAATGCTGCAGGTCCTCCTGCTTGACATCTGTATAAGCGCCCTTGCGTCCTTCATCGCAGTTCTTGTGGTCAGATGGCTGGGCGACCCGTTCGGAAGTCTCCAGCATTTCATCTATGTCTGGGTGCTTTCCGGAGTCATATGCTCTGTTCCTGGTTTCCTGTTGATGGGAACCCACAAGATTGTCCTCATGCACTCGTCCTACCGTTCGATAGGACGTCTCCTTTCCGCCACCCTTATCAAGGATCTCCTGCTCCTTGCCCTGGTACTGACCAGGGTCATCGAACTCAGTTATCTTGAGATCGAGCTTCTGGTCCTGTTCTATGACTTCCTGTTCAGCCTGATCCTTCTGGTTATCGTCAGGGTGCTCATCATCAGCGTCTATGACATGATAACCAACAGTCCTGAGGCCAACATCGACAGACTGTTCGTTCTGGTCTACGGTACCAGCAACAAGTCCGTGTCGATGGTGACACGCTTCAAGACCTCGGCGCACTACAATGTCGTCGGATTCATCACTCCGGACTCGTCTTCGGAGGGAATGAAGTACCAGTCCCTCAAGGTCCATTCCTTTGCGACCATCGAGGATGTCCTTGCTCTGAAGCGCCAGCTGGGAGTGGACGGGATCATATTCCCGAGAAGTGCTGACATCGAGACTGAAAAGGAAAGGCTGGTCCCTTTCTGCGTCAATCTTGGGATCCACGTGATGCTGACCCCGCTTGTGGCCGAGCTGGATGAATATATTCCGGCGCAGCCTTCCGGAGAGAGCCTGTTCACTCCGTCGGACAGCGGGCTGGAGGGCACAGTGTTCGAAAGACCTGCGGTCACCCGCACTTCCGGGGGACTGATCAGCGAGGAAGAGAAGGATTTCATCCCTGACGGAATGTCCGGTTTTGAGAGAAGCTTGAAGAGAATTTGCAGCCTCTTCATCTCAACCTGCTGTCTGATTGTCTTCTCTCCGCTGTTCCTTGTCATCTGGCTTGCCATCAAAATCGAGGACGGAGGCCCTGCAATCTACAGTCAGGAGCGCATAGGCCGTTTCGGCCGTCCGTTCAACATCTACAAGTTCCGCTCGATGCGCACAGACGCCGAGTCCGGCGGTCCGGCCCTTTTCGCTGGTGACGAGGACCCCCGTCTGACCAAGGTCGGCCGTTTCATCCGCGCCCACCATCTCGATGAACTTCCTCAGCTCTGGAACGTCTTCTGCGGCGACATGGCATTCGTGGGTCCGCGTCCGGAGCGCAAGTTCTTCATCGACCAGATCATGGAACGTGACCCTCGCTACGCCTATCTCTACCAGATCCGTCCGGGAGTCACCTCCTACGCCACCTACTACAACGGTTACACCGACACCATCGAAAAGATGCTCCGCCGTCTCCAGTACGACCTCTTCTACCTCAAG
>JAKSJH010000130.1 GCA_024398315.1 Bacteroidales bacterium | reverse complement strand
TTAACGCCCCGAACCCTATAAGGTCCTCATATGTCTGCCTGTGAAACGTAATGGGGAAGGTGGGATGCAGATACACTCTATATGGGAACGAGGGTCTGCGACGCGGCAGGGAGGCTTTCAAAACTTCATCGCAGGTGTTTGGGCATATTCATTTCTATTCTTATCTTTGTCTTCTTATGACGAAAGACAGAGAGCATATCATCTCTTTCGTGACGGTTGCGGGAGCGGTCGCCAATCTTGCCTTGTGCGTCTTCAAGATGGTCGCGGGAATTATAGGGAAGAGTTCCGCAATGGTGGCTGACGCCATACATTCGCTCTCAGACCTGGTCAGCGACGTCATCGTGATCGTGATGGTGAAGATATCCTCCAAAGGGAAGGACAAGAACCACGACTACGGACACGGAAAATTCGAGACCCTGGCCACCGTCTGCGTCTGCCTTCTCCTCCTTGCAGTAGGTGCGAAGCTCATGGCAGGAGGAATCGGCAGGATAAAGCTCGTTCTTGATGGTGGAGAGCTCGAGGCTCCCGGCGCCATCGCCCTCTCGGCAGCATTGATCTCCATAGCAATCAAGGAATTGCTGTTCCAATGGACCAACAGGGTCGGCAAGCAGGTGGACTGTTCCGCCATGACAGCCAACGCCTGGCATCACCGTTCGGACGCTCTCTCTTCAGTAGGTTCGGCCCTGGGCATCGGCGGAGCAATCATTATGGGAGGCAGATGGACCATCCTCGATCCGATTGCAGGATGCATTATCAGCATCATACTGATTGTTATGGCGGTGAAGATGGCATTGCCCGCCATCGGAGAACTTACTGAGGCATCTCTCCCGGACGAGATAGAAGACCGCATAATGGACATAATAGAATCAGTTCCGGGAGTGGACAACGCCCACGCCCTCAAGACCCGGCGCACAGGTCCGGACATCGTCATAGACGTCCATGCAGTCGTCGATCCGGAGATGAGCGTCACCAAGGCCCACGACATATCGACCGCCATAGAATGCGCTCTCAGGAATGAATATGGAAAAGGCACCCAGGTCTCGGTCCACATCGAGCCGAACAAAGATTCAGAATGATGAAAAGAACAGCCTTCCTGCTCGCTATGCTCCTCTGCTGCGCCTGCGCGCACAATGAATATGACATCAAGGCAATACGCAGTTCTGTCAGGACACAGATGACCGCCTACCCGGCATCAACCCTCAAGGACCTCTACAAGAACTTCTTCCAGGACGCATTCGGTCCGGGTCACCTGATGGCCGGCGATGACGAAGGGCTGGAGAAGATGCGGACCTATCTTTCTTCCGAATGTGAATATGCCAGGACATCCACTCCGACAAGCCTCCCCTACTACGAAAGCATCGGCTGGCACGGAAGGTTCTACAGAGTCAGCCTGTCGGTGATCAACGACGGCAAGGTCCCTTTCGACACATTCCTGGAAGCCTTCATGGAAAGCGCCAGGCAGTTCACCCTTCCACCTGTCGAAGAATGGGCAAAAGAATGGGAAGTAATTGAAAAAGTGATAGTTGAAGAAGGTTACAATCTGCCTGGATTCGAAAACGACTCAAGGGATATAGCGGACCTTCTCGCTGGAGGCGGCTATGCATCACACCACAGCCGGCAGTTCGATGAAGCCTACGCCCCCCACTACCGGCTGATTGAAAAGGAGATATTCGAAAGCAGGATTCTCCCGCTTCTTGAAAAGTAATCTTAGAAGTATTATTCCTCTGCGAACAGGCCTTCTCTGGAGAGGAGATGATCAAGGTTGGCAAGACCGTAGGCCACGACTGCCGTGACCACGGCGGAATGTTCCATGTAGTCAGGATAGACCATGTTGTAGTTGTCGCACTCGGTGTGCCAGATGTCACGGTAGTTGAAATTGTAACCCTTGACATCACGCTCGTTGAATGAGATTGCCGGCACGCCGTTCATCACGAAATGGGCGTGGTCGGAACCGCCGGCCGACTTCGGCCGCGGACGCGGCTCCCCTTCCCTCTCGGTGACAGTGAACGGAATGTCCTCGGTGTAGTTGAGAATCGGTTCGCAGACCTTCTTGAAATCCTCGTACATAGCAGGCGGCACCGTGATTCCGGCGGCGGCCGGAGGACCTCCGTCACGGTTGAAGTAGTTGGAGATATGGTCAAGCGGAACAGTCTTGTTCTCAACGAAATACTTTGAACCAAGAAGGCCGTATTCCTCACCCGTCCAAACACAGAAGAGCATGGTTCTCTTCGGCTTTGCCCCGCTTGCGGCCAGCAGACGTGCGGCCTCCATCGCAACCGAAACACCGTTGCCGTCGTCAACCGCACCGGTTGCGACATCGTACGAATCCAGATGGCCGCCCATGAGAACATATTCATCAGGATACTTGCTTCCCTTGAGGACACCGATGATGTTGTGGTACTTGACTGGTCCTTTGAAGAAATTGTTGCGGATGTTGAACTCCAGCTGGAAGTCCCGCCTGTCACGGACCATCTGCTCTATTTCGTCGTACTGGGCCTTCTCAAGCTTGATCTCACAGACGGTCGGCAGGTTATCCATCGTCAGGTCGTAGCATCCGGCCCGGTTGTAGTGAGCCTGCATCGGGAGATTGGCGGACTGGATGAATCCCAGGACTCCGGCCTCCTTCATCTCCTGACAGTAAAGTCCCGGCATGAATTTGAGGTCCACGATAGTCCTCTCCCGTCCAGGGTTCTCCCTGTTCCACCTGCGGTTTTCTTCGTTCTGACGGCTTATCGAATCAAGTTTCGCCTTGTACTCGGTACGTATGCTGTCTCCCTTGCTGGTCCAGTCAAGAGTGAATCCGTTGGAACTGCCACCGATGAGCACCCAGGCACCCTTGAGAGCGCTTTTCATTCTCTGCAGTTCATCCAGGCTGTGAGGTTCCAACAGGACCCTGCCTTTCTGCGGGCCTTTCGTACCTGCTGAATATGAAGGCGTCACGAAATGGAGGTCCATCCCGCTCCCACCTATCATCCTGCCTGACCACGGACCGCGTGAGAAACCGACGCCGATCTCGCCGACTTCCTGCTCGATGACCTCGAGCCCCCAGGAGCGGAACTGGTCGGCGACCCATTGCTCTGCATCCTGCAGGTTGTGGGACCCGACAGGCCTGCCGCCTATCCTGTTGGCCAGGAAATCGACATGTTCCATCGTGCGGTTGTCAGTCTTGCCAAGTTCCAGGACAGTCCGTACGACCTTGTCCTGCGCCGAAGCAACCGTCACCATCATGACAGCGGCTGCTGAAAGGAAAAAACCGTGCTTCATAAGCTCATTGATTGTATGACACAAATTTAGTCATTCTTAAAAGAACTACGTCAGGTTTTGCTATATTTGTAGAACAACCTGTTGGCCTATGAGAAAATACGGCACCTGCTTCTTCGAACGCTATGCGCAGATTTCCCTTGAATCACTTCTGGGGGACGACTATTCCTGCCTCCTCAACAAGGACCGCCCGGATCTGCAGAGTCCGGACGGAACATCCATGGGGATAGAAGTCACCCGCGCCATGGAGGAGAGCAGAGAGTCGGCCAAACTCCTTCTGAAGGAGATTGCAGGCATCACTCCGATGGATGAGGACAGGGAAGACATCAACAGCATCATCGAGAACGGCTACGCCTTCGGACTCCAGAACGGACGGTACATCGGATCAAGGGAACTGGACTACTGGGCACTGGCGCTTCCGATGAGGAGGATTCTGGAAAGCAAGGTGTCGAAGGTGAGCTGCGGGCTCTACGGGAAGTACAGGAAAATGGGACTCTATGTGTTCTGCAAGGACAGCCTCAGCGAACTGGACGTACTGAAGACGTGCCGGTACACTCTTGATCTTCAGGAAGAAGCGGACCGGGGCTATGACATGCTGTACCTCTCTGAAGTAAGCTGCCTGCATGTCTGCAACCTTTCGGACGGACTCAGCGACTCCGCCAGGATCCAGTCCATCCCGATTCCACAGGAGCAGAGGAAGGAATTCTACCTCAGAGCGGTAAGAGAAGACCTCGCAAGCCAGGATTAACAGACTGGGAATCGTCCTGTTCCCATGCAAGGTCAACTGGCTTCCCGCCCATTCTCTCGTCGGCTTCTTCCAGAGTCCGATGGAGACCTCCCACATCATCCACACCGGCTGTGCAGCCCTGTTCTTCATGCTGCTGGCCTTCAACAGCCTGTTCCTGTTCACCAGGTCCGGGGCGCCGCAGACCCCACGAAAAAAATACGCAAGAGCACTTACACCAGCTGTCGATGGGGGCTGCCGGGACGGGCGATCCTCCTCCTCAGAACACGAATAGCGAAAGCCCCCGGATATTCCGTAATGATTCTTGAAATACTTCTGCTAAGCCTGTTCGGATTATCGTGGCTGGTGAAAGGCGGAGCGTTCCCTTTCCTCAACGACACTGAAACCGCTTCCGAGGGAACAGAAGCGGCAACCGCAGCCGGGTCCGGGGGAAGGTGATGACGGCCTGAACTATCCGTCAGAGGGCTCTCACCTGATTTCGAAACGCTTTGTCAGGAAGGTCGAATCGCCTGCATAGAAGTCGATCCAGACCTTTTTTCCGTCAACTACAAGCTTGTAGCAGCCTGCTGTCCTGGAATGGATGAAGGACTGAAGTCCGGGACGATATTCATCGAACAAAGCCGTCTCATCCTTAATCGGAGAACCGTCCTGGTTCTTTTTCTTGAGCCTCAGGGTTCCGTAGATTTCCGGGCTCTCAGCATCAGGCTTGTACCTGCTCTCCTTTTCCTTGCCCCAGACGCTGCTCATCGTCATCTGGGTGATTCTGCCCCCGTCGCCTCTCCAGTCGGCGAATTCGGTGTAGTGGGTGTGCCCGCAGAGGCAGATTGCGTCCCTTCTGGCAAACTCCCTGCGGAAATACCTTCTGGCATCAGTCTCAGCCTGGGACTCTCCTCCATGGTAGAACCAGCGGCATGACGATCCGTCATAAGGAAAAACAGGTCCGTGAGTGACCACGAATGTGTGCCGCGCCCCCTTGGTCTCCTTCAGAAGCCTTTCTGTCTCAGCATCATCCGGATCATTGAAATCAATGAATATGAATGCATCCGGACCGATGTTGAAGCCGAAAGTGGTCTTTGTGATCTCTTCGGAAAGTTCCTGTGACATTCTTTGAGGCATGTAGGAATGGTAGACTTCCTTAGCATCCACTCCCCCTATGTCGTGATTGCCTACGACGGTGACGAACGGAAGGCCACCGAAATCAGTCTTGAAGCGGTTCATCACATCGTCCAGCATCTTGCGGTGGACTTCTCCGTTGCCGCAGTCCCCCTGGATAAGGTCACCCATCTGGAAAACCATCCTGGTGTCTTCATCCACAAGGCATGCGGCCCGTTTGACAAGTCTCGGGCATCTGTCCCGCCACATCTCACCGTTGCGGGCGAACTCCTTGCGCTGGACATCGTTGAGCCATGCGACCGGCTCATTGTAGAATGAGTGATAGACATCCGCAGGTTCGGTGTCGAAATGAGTGTCGCCCAGGATCACGACGCTGTAGGACCTGTCACGACCCTTCCTTCCGAAAAGGTCCATAGCAGCGGCCGGGGCTCCGGCCAGACACAATCCTGCCATTCCTGTGGCAGAGCATGTAAGGAATTCTCTTCTGTCCATTCCGTATTGATTTCTATATTTCCAGCCATTCATATTCCCCGCCCCAAAGCTCGAGGAATTTCATGAACATTTCATGAGTCAGGACAACGCTGGCCGTGTTGTCGCAAGGATGGAAACTGACCTTGGGGGCGGTCTGAAGGTCTTTGTCAAGGAAGTACTTGACTCTGTGACCGTTGTCGAACAGTTCCTTGGGGTCAGCGCTCTCCGCTATGCCGATGTCGTTGATCAGTCCGAAGGCACAGACGGATCCAGGACACACACCAAGGCATCTGTCCATCCTTTCAGGGCTGGCGAACGAAAGCTTGCCCTGGTGAAGCATGTGCTCCAGAGAATGGATGTCAAGGTCCTTGTGGCACTCGAAACTGATCAGATAGTGCCTGTTGCCCTTGTGGTTCCTCATGAAGAGGTTCTTGCAGTGAGTGGAGTCGATGTCCTTCCAGTACGCCAGAGCTTCTTCTATCGTGAAGAGAGGCGGATGGTAGTGGACTTCATAGGTGATGCCGTGGTCATCCAGCCACGACAATGTCTTCTGTATCTTCTCGGAAGGCATGGTTCAGATGTTGAAATTGAGGCCGATTCCAATTACATGCTCGGCCGGAGTGTTCTTGAAAGCGTAGTAGATGTAGTAGGTTTCCAGCTGCATCCAATCCCTCAGATCGTATGTCCAGGCGACATAGTGGCGCGTCTTCATCCATCGGTCGCCCCAGGTGAAGACCTCCGGGGCAAGATAGAAGCCAATCCTTGTGTCAGGGAGCGAATATGCAACCTTGAAACGCGAGCGCAGTTCGTTGTAAGACGCTCCGGTAAAACAGTGCCGGTAGCGTTCCCGTATGCTGACCTTCAAGTCGCCCGACTTGAGAGAGCCGACGAAGTCAACCTCGCCGAAATGTTTCGTAGCGTTCCCAGGACTGAAGGAAGGCGTGTAGTTCACTCCCACCTTCAACCACGGGAGCACCTTGACACCTACGGAAGTACGTGAGAACCAACCTTCGGTCCTGCTGTATTCCAAGTTGTCATGTTCAAGATATTCCGTGACATACAGATTCTTGAAGTCGTGGTTCACCTCGGTGAAGAACCAGCCCCCAAAAGTACTCTCCCCGTCGTTTCCGGCACTGAGGTCCAGGACGGGGAGAGTCAGAAGGATGAGTGGCAGCAGAAGCTTCCTCATCTATTATTCCATTGCTTTCTTGTTCTTGAGAAGGAGCCTGCCAATCTTCTTGCCGACTTCGGTGTTTTCCATAAAACCACTGAACTGCCAAGCGGAAGCGCCATAGGAATAGACTACGATAGGACATGCCGTGTGGCCGGAAGTAGCGTATTTAACACCGATTCCAGTGTCAGCAAGATGGAAGTCCTTGCTGCCGCCCACGATGGCCAGGCCACCGGTCTCATGGTCTGCGGCGACCACTACGAGAGTGCCTTTGTGGGTGTCAGCGTAATCCATTGCTGCATTGACAGCCTTGTCAAACTCTTCCATCTCGAATATGAGCTGCTCGGTGTTGTTGGCATGGGCGGCATGGTCGATGTGGGAGCCTTCGACCATGATGAAGAAACCCTTCTTGTTGCTGTCGAAAAGGTCAAGGGTGTGATTGAGTGCGTCGGCGAGGAAGTCGGAGTCGCGGTCGATCACCATCGGGTAGTTGCCGCCGGCATAGAGTCCGAGGACAGGAGAATCGACGGATGCAGTCTTGAAGAACTGCTCGGGAGTGTCAAGGATGCTGAAACCTGCGGCCTTGGCCTTGTCGTAGAGAACGGTTCCTTCAGCATCCTTGTTGACAGTGAAGAAGTCCATTCCTCCACCCATGACGACATCATATCTAGCATCAATGATGGACTGAGCGATGTCTCCGCCGTTGCCCCGGCTTGGAGTGTGGGCGTAGAAAGCGCCAGGGGTGGCGTCGCAGACGTTGGAAGTGCAGATGATACCGACAGACTTGCCTTCCTGCTTGGCATAATA
>JAKSJH010000013.1 GCA_024398315.1 Bacteroidales bacterium | reverse complement strand
ATTCTGAGGACCCTTGGAAAGCATGCCCGTGACATCGTAGGTGTTGTAGAGGACCCTCTTGTTGTAGTCAGTCGGTCCCGGAACCATGCATGACTCCCCCACCTTCTCCCCGTTAATGAAGGCCTCATAAAGACCGAGACCGCAGATGTAGAGAGTTGCCTTGCTCACTTTCTTTTCATTGGTGAAATCCTTCGTCAGGTAGGGTGCCGGGACTCTTGTCTCGGACACCAGGTCATCTTCTTCGACGGTACCGGCACCGATCCATGATGCCTTCCAGTCCGAAGGGCTGAGGAAAGAGACCTGGAAGGTCTGAGGCTTCATCACGGTCTTGCCCTGATTTGTCGTTGCAATCACCTTCCACCAGACTTTCTGACGGCTCGCAAGCGGCTTCCCTGAATATTCAATATTGTTCTGTGCCTCCCCGGAGACAACTCCTGTGTCCCAGAGATCGGCCTTACCTGGCTTGAGAAGTTTCTTGCTTGTGGCTGCAAGGATTCTGTAATCCTGCTGCTTGAGATCGTTCTTTCCGGTCTCGTATTTCCAGCTCAGTCTCGGCTGGGTGCAGTCGATGCCGACAGGGTTTGTCAGCATCTCGGTCCGAGGGTCAGCGATGCGGACTTTAGCGTTGAGACCCACGCAGAGGAGGAGGGCCAGCAGCAATGATATCTTTTTCATATTCCTGATGTTTTAGAATATATTATTCGGCGTAGTCTACCCATACTTTCATAGGACATGCCTCGCGGTTGTCCCATGCATAGTAAGGGATGAAGTTGAGCTGCGTGCCGGCTGTAGTTGCGGCGATTGTCTGCACGCCACTGACAAGGCCGGCATTGAACTCAGTGGAGAATGTGGTGGATGAATCGAGGGTGGCGGTGTCGTAGGTGAGGGCATTGTCGACCCCTTCCATGCAGAACACGACAGGTCCACGCATCAGGGCACGCTTGCCCTCGTCAGCTTTTACCTGAGGATCAGCGGCCATGACCTTGACCGGCATGTCGAAGCTGATGACGATGACATCCTCCTTCTTCTGACGGGCAACGGTGAGGTAACCCTTGTCAAGTCCTTCCCTGCCGCAGGTGATGTCCTCACCGTTGAGGGTTGCGGTCCAGTTCTCGCACCACTCCGGGATCCTGACCTTGATCGTACGCGACTTTTTGCCGGAAGCCTTGATCTCCACGCCTCCGTTCCAAGGATAGCCGGTCTTCTGCTCGACGGTGAGACCTTCGAAGGAAGTCTTGCTGGACACAAACAGGTTGACATAGAAAGCATCCTTGCTCGTTCCGTAGATGTAGTTTCCGACCGACGGGATGAACCTGCAGGCATTCGAAGGGCAGCAGGCGCAGCCGTACCATGCCTGGCGGTGATGGTTGCCGTCGGACTCGAGAGGATTGACGTAGAAGAAGCGGTCGCCCTTCTCGGATATTCCCGAAAGAACGCCGTTGTAGAGGGACCTTTCAAGGATGTCGATGTACTTCGCGTCACCTGTCATCCCGTTCATCCTCCAGTTCCAGAGGACCATGCCGATGGAAGCGCAGGTTTCGCAATATGCCTCCTTGTTAGGCAGGTCATAGTCTGCTGAGAATCCCTCGGAGTGTCCGATGTGGCCTATACCGCCGGTGATGTACATCTTGCAGTCGACGATGTTGTCCCACAGACGGTAGAGAGCGTCCATGTAGCCCTGGTCTCCGGTGTAGGCGGCAACATCGGCCATTCCGCAGAAGAGGTACATCGAGCGGACCGCGTGACCGTTTATCTTCTGGAGCTCGCGGACAGGGACTTCATCCTGATAGTAGAGAGGATTCCACCTCTTGCCGCCAGCACCGACGCCCAGTCCATGGCCTCGTTCGTCGATGAGCCACCGGGCGAAATCGAGGTATTTCTTCTCTCCTGTCAGCCTGTAGAGCTTGACCAGGGCGAGTTCGATCTCCTCGTGACCCGGCACCCAGTCTTCCTTGCCCGGGCCGAACTTGTCCATCATGTGGGCCACCATGCCTTCAGCAACGTCCAGGAACTTGCTCTTGCCTGTCACGTCGTAGTAGGCGATGGCGGCCTCCAGCATGTGTCCCGCGCAGTACATCTCATGCTTGTCCATGTCCTTCCAACGGTTCTCCAGACCTGTCAGGGTGTAGAATGTGTTGATGTAGCCGTCCGGCTGCTGCGCTGCGGCGAACTTGTCGATCCACTCGTCGCACTTGGCCTCAAGCACAGGATCAGGATTGTTCTTCAGGGAATATGCCATGCCTTCGAGTGCCTTGTAGACATCGGAGTCGTCAAAGAATATTCCCGAATGCCGGCCTTCGCCCTTCGCCGCGTTCTCGAAGTTGCGGATGCGGCCGGTCTGGTTCTCTATCTGGTCGATGCACACGCCGAGGGTGACATCCTTGACCTTGTCGAGCATCGGGGTCCAGAAGTCATCCTGGATGGTTACGTCAGAGAATATCACAGGCTGGACAGCCTTTTTCTCCTCAGGCTTGCATGCGATGAGGACTGCAAGGAATGTAATGAATGTCAGAACTCGTTTCATTGTACGGGATTTTATTGTTTGCAGTGATGATTTTTGTCAATGATTCACGAATATAACCTTTTTTCACAAGATTCCGTCAGAAAAATTTGCGGACAAAGAAAAAATGCTTACCTTTGCACTCACCAAAACTGCTGGGTTCGTATAACGGTTAGTACTCAAGATTCTCAATCTTGCAATATGGGTTCGATTCCCGTACCCAGTACCAGACAGCAAAGCCCTTCCGGATTCCCGGGAGGGCTTGTTCTTTCATTGTTCAGACACCTGCCCGCAAAGATAAGCCCAAATATATTTCTTGAATATGATAGAAATTCGTATATTGGGGAGGAAAAAGTCAAAAACCACAATTGATATGAACACGATCAATTTCATGAGGACCGCATTCATCGCCGGACTCATCGGCCTCGCCTCATCTGCGGCACAGGCTCAGACAACTGAAAAGAACGATCTCATGACCGACACATGGGTGGCCACGGACGGAATCGGCCGTGTCACTCCTACCAGCGAAGAAGCACCGCTGAAACTGGGCAAGGACCGCACCGTAGGCATATTCTACGTCACATGGCACGGTCGTGACTCCCATAACGGAAAACCTTACAGGAACGATATCTCCAAAGTGTTCGCCCAGGACCCTGACGCAAACATCAACGATGACAGCCCGGCTTGGCCTGGATATGTCTCCTACCACTGGGGAGAACCTGAATACGGCTACTTCATCAGCGATGATGAATATGTCATCCGCCACGACATGTCGATGCTCGCCGATGCAGGAGTCGACATGATTATCCTCGATGTCACCAACGCCGTCCGCTACTGGCACGAGTGGGAAGTGATCTTCCAGACCATGGAAAAGATGAAAGCTGAAGGCAACAAAGTGCCTCAGTTCTGCTTCTGGGCATTCAACGGTCCGGTCATCGACGTCGTCCAGAACCTCTACGAGGTGTACTACAAGAACCCCAAGTACCAGGACCTCTGGTTCTACTGGGACGGGAAGCCTCTCCTTCTGTACAATGCCACTCCGGATGTGGACGCCAATCCAAACGGTGGCCAGCAGGACATAAAGGACTATTCCCCGGAGGTCAAGTCCTTCTTCACACTGAGGAACATGTGGTGGGGCTACTATGAATGGAACGGAGAGCGCTTCCTCGGCACCGAAGACAACTGGAGCTTCGGCCAGCAGCTTGAGAACCGCCGCGTAGCAGCACTCTCCCCGGAGGACCGTACCAGCAGACACAACGGCCGTCTTGAGGAATTCTCAGTCACACCGGCACAGCACCCGAACGCAGACAAGGGCGTGGGAAAGAGCTGGAGCATCAAGACCGGCGAGCCGAAGCTCGGCAAGGGTGACATGCCGGAGAAAGCGTATGTCCCTTATCTGGGTGAGGTCAAGGAGAACCCAACCCAGTACGGAATCTATTTCCAGGAGCGCTGGGACGAGGCTCTGCAGGTGGACCCTGAATTCATCTATCTCAACGACTGGAACGAATGGACCGCCGGCAAGTACCGCAACGGAAAAGATCCTTCAGGCCAGGCGGACTACCGCATCGACTTCCTCGGCCGCAAGGACAGCAAGTACTATTTCGTGGACCAGTACAACGCCGAGTTCAACCGCACCATCTCCCCTATGAAGGGCGGCTACACCGACAACTACTACATGCAGATGGTTCAGAACATCCGCCGCTACAAAGGCGTCAGGGACATTCCTGTCAACCATGGTCTGAACGAAATCAAGATCGACGGAGACTTCACACAGTGGAGCCAGGTGACGGTTGAATACCGCGACACCCGCTGCGACATCGCCCACCGCGACCATGACGGCTACGGTGACAACCACTACGTCGACAACAGCGGGCGCAACGACATCGTGCTTTCGAAGGTCGCCCTTGACAAGAAGAATGTCTATTTCTACGTAGAGACCTCCAACGAACTGACTCCGGCCTCGGACCCTAACTGGATGCTGCTCTTCATCGACATCGACCAGAATGCAAAGACCGGATGCAACGGTTACGACTACATGGTCGTCAGCGCCCCTGAAGGGAAGAGCGAAGTCCTTGAATATAACCGCAAGAAAGGATGCTGGAGCAAATCCGTCTGCCAGGCCGCCTATGCTTCGGGCAAGAATCAGATCGAACTGGCAGTGCCTCGCAAGGCCATCGGTCTCAAGAAAGGCAAGACCGTTTCGTTCGACTTCAAATGGTCCGACAACGCAGCGGACAGGGACGACATCATCTCAATCGCCACGACGGGAGACACCGCTCCTAACCGCCGCTTCAACTACCGCTTCATCTGGAAATAAATTATTCCAACATATAACTCAGGAATGGCCGGCTCGATCGAGCCGGCCATCTCCGTTATGATAATGATTGCCTTCCAGGGCCGATTTACTGATACTTCTTGCACTTATCTTGTCAGGAATTTACCAGGTAAGTGCATAGATTGCGGGAAGATTCTATTCCAGGTACTTCGAGAAGAAGTCCCAGACGGTCTGGGCGTAGTCGAGGTCGGAGGTGTAGAGACCGTGGCCGCAGCCGATGATCTCGTAGAGGTGCACTTCGACTCCCCCGTTGGTGTCCGATGAGAACTTGTGGGCTATGACCTGCTTGGCATCGGGTGAACCGAGCGGCAGACGCTCGGTGGTCTCGTGGTCGCAACCGGCCGCAATCGCCCAGTTGGCGACTGCCAGAGGAACAGAAATGTACGGCCCCCAGAACTGGTCGTCCGGAACACCGTTCCAAAGCGAGATATCGTCGGCGGTGCCGTGGATTTCAATCAGAGGAACTGCCTTCTTCGGCTTCAGATCATCGTACATCCATTTCATGGTCAGTCCGGAATGCGGAGCAAGGGCCTTGAAGAAGTCAGGGCGCTTGTAAGCCATCAGATAGCACATCTCGCCACCGTTGCTGTGGCCGGTAAGGAAGACGTTCTTCCTGCTGAAACCATATTCCTTCTGCAGATGCTTCGCAAGCTTGACAAGGAACTTGATGTCGTCCACCTTGTAGCCTTTCTGCATGTTGTAGCCCACGTTCCAGCCGTATTCCCCGTTGGTGTCACGCATGGCGGCGGGGATGCAGACTGCGAACTTCTCCTTGTCGGCGACCCTGTAGAACTCAGTCTGATGCATAAGCTGGGTGCCGTAGCCGTTGATGTAGATCACCAGCGGAGCATCCTCAGGGAGTCCGTCCGGAAGATAGAGATAGTAGAGACGCTCATTCCCCTGGCACATGAACTTATGGACCTCCATGCTTTCAAGGTCCCTTTCCAGTGCGTGACCGGAAAGGCATACAGTAGCGGCAAGAAGTGAGATTATCAGTCTTTTCATATTGAACATATTGAATATCATTGATTTTTATATTCTTTCAGCTCCGGTTCTCCAGCTATGGTTCTGCGATTGTAAAGGCGGGCAAGAAGCGCTCCGGAGATGTTGTGCCAGACACTGAACACGGCCCCGGGGACGGTCGCCATCGCCATGGCGGAGAAATGGCTTGACGCCAGGCTGCAGGCGAGACCGGAATTCTGCATGCCGACTTCTATGCTGACTGCCTTGCGCTTCGGCTCCGACATTCCAAGCAGTTTTCCTGCCATAAAGCCCAGAACATAACCCAGAAGATTGTGAAGGATGACGACCAGCATGACAAGCAGTCCGCAGGTGCGCAGCTGAGGGGCGTTCGCAGACACTACAGCTACGACGATGAGGGTTATGACCGTTGTGGAGAATGCGGGAAGATATTCCACCACAGCATCCGCAAACTTCCTGAAGAAGCGTTTGACGGCAAGTCCGGCGGCGACTGGAACGACAATGACGTTCACTATGGAGAGGAACATGCCCCAGAAATCCACAGGGACGATGGTCCCGGCAAGGAGACGGACCAGAAGAGGAGTCATGATAGGTGCGGCAAGGGTGGAGACCCCGGTCATCCCGACCGACAGGGCGACATCCCCTTTAGACAGGTAGGTTATCACATTTGAGCTGGTACCGCCCGGGCAGCAGCCGACCAGGATCACCCCCACCGCCAGTTCAGGAGGCAGTGAGAAAAGACGGCAGAGCGCCATGGCGGCAAGAGGCATGATGGTGAACTGGCAGATGAAGCCGGCCAGCACGTCCTTAGGATGAGAGAAGACAACCACGAAGTCCCGGAAGTCAAGAGTGAGACCCATCCCGAACATCACACAGCCCAGAAGAGGGGTTATCCATGACGTGCGGATGCATCCCGTCGTACCTGGGAAAACGAAGGACAGGACGGCAGCGATGAGGATGATCACCGCCATGTGTTCAGTGATGAATGAGCATATCCGTTTCACTTTGTAAAGTTAGGTATTTGTCCGCACAACTTAATGAAAAATTACTATATTTGTCAGAGACCATACATATGTAAAAATGACAACAGGAAAGAGAATCGTCACTTGGGCAGTCACAGTGCTGGTCCTGGCTCTTGCCATATTCATCTACGTCCGCTTCTTCTTCGTCTTCGGTGACGGAGTGAAGGCCGGGGAGCTCAACCAGTTCACCTACAAGGGCTATGTCTGGAAGACCTACGAAGGAAGGCTGATCCAGTCCGGATTCAAGGGCAATTCCAAGGTAGGAGGAGCATCCATCGAATCTTTCATATTCGATTTCTCAGTAGCTGACGAGGAAGTCGCCAACGAGCTCATGCGCTGCAGCGGCAAGACAGTCGAGCTTCACTACAAGGAATATCTTGGAGCGCTTCCATGGAGAGGCGTCCAGAAGCATATAGTCGATGAAGTGATCACCACTTCCCCATCTGCAGATCCTGCATTCATAGAATAGCCTGACAATGAAGAGGTTCCTTTTGATTCCGGCACTGCTGGCATCATCCGTCATACATGCTCAGACAGGAGTTGTGGCCACACGGCCGGAAAACGATGGTGAAAGGATGTTCACCATGGAAGAAGTGACCCTGGCCGGAAGGGTCCACACGTCAAGCCCCCGTACGGAATGGGTGGGAGACGGCTCTTTCGCATTCAGGGATGCTGACGGCTGGAAAGTCTGCGACGTTGAGACCGGTGAAGTCACCGGCCACACGCCTAAGCAGCTGCCTCACGGTTTCCCGGAGAAGGCGGGCAACATCGAGGAAAGTCCTGCCGGGGCGCTGGCCTACACCATAGGTTCCAGTCTTTTCGTATGGAAGGACGGTGAGAGATGCGTGGCCAGCAGCGAAGCCGACGGCATAGTCTACGGCCAGACGGTCAGCCGCAACGAATTCGGGATAGACGGCGGAATATTCTGGTCTCCGGACGGTTCGAGGCTTGCCTTCTACCGCAAGGACGAAAGCAAGGTCACCGACTTCCCTCTCCTTGACATCACCTCAAGGACGGGCACTCCGGTGAACATCAAATACCCGATGAACGGGATGACCAGCGAGAACATCTCGCTCGGAATATACGACATGGAGACCGGCGGGACAGTGTGGTGCTCAGTCGATGATTTCGACGAGGAGCGCTACCTGACCAACATCAGCTGGACTCCGGATGGCAGGCATGTCATCATACAGGTTCTCGACCGCAGCCAGAAGCACATGAGGATGAACATGTACAGCGCCGCTGACGGATCCTTCGAACGGACGATCCTGAGCGAGGACAACGGAAGGTTCGTGGAGCCTCAGGACCCCGTGCGTTTCATCAAGGGAACATATTCATTCATCTACAGGACGGACAACCGCGACGGATTCAAGAACCTCTACCTCTGCGACACGCTCGGCAACGTGCGCAGACTGACAGCTGTGGACGCTGATGTCGAATATGTCGGCAACGACGGCAGGAAGGTGTTCTACACCTCGGCGGAGGTCTCCCCTGTCGAGAACCATCTGTTCAGCATCGACATCGCCTTCAAAGGACGCAAGGCATCGGAAATGATTGCGAAGGCCAGGTTCTCCGCTCCTAAAAGACTTACGGAGGCAGAAGGCTGGCACTACATCTCGATGAACGGAGACTGCAGCACTTTCATCGACAGTTACAGCAGCTTCAACGTTCCATATTGCACGGACATCAGGAAGGCCGACGGCACACTTGTCCGCAACTTCAGGAAGGACGATGATCCTCTGAAGGACTACAGGACCGGGAAGGCCATGCTGGGCACCGTGAAGAGCGCAGACGGCAGTTATGACAACTGGTACAGGCTCTTCCTCCCGCCGGATTTCGACGCCTCGAAGAAATACCCGGTAATCCTCTATGTCTACGGAGGTCCTCATTCCCAGATGGTACGGGACAGCTGGCTCGGACAGGTCAGGATGTGGGAGATGCTGATGGCCCAGAAAGGGTACATCGTCTATGTCCAGGACAACAGAGGCACTCCGAACAGGGGTGCTGAATATGAAAAAGCGATCCACCGCCAGTGCGGCCAGTGCGAGATGGCCGACCAGATGGTCGGAATCGAGATGCTCAAGAGTCTTCCTTTCGTCGACTCAGAGAGGATAGGAGTCCACGGCTGGAGCTACGGCGGATTCATGACGATATCCCTCATGACGAACTATCCTGAGACCTTCAAGGTCGGAGTCGCAGGCGGACCTGTAATCGACTGGAAATGGTACGAAGTGATGTACGGCGAACGTTACATGGACACTCCTGAGACAAACCCGGAAGGATTCGAGAAGACCAGCCTCTTAAACAAGGCCTCCGACCTCAAGGGCAAGCTCCTCATCTGTCAGGGTGCAATCGACAACACCGTGGTCTGGGAGCACAGCCTGAGCTTCATCCAGGAGTGCATCGAGAACAATGTCAAGGTTGACTATTTCCCATATCCGCGCTCAGAACACAATGTCCAGGGCCGGTGGAGAGTCCATCTGATGGACAAGGTCACTGACTATTTCGACGACTATCTATAGAAACTATTCTACACCAATCAAATAACACTTAAAAACAAAACATCATGGCAGGTATTGCAGACATCATCAAGCAGCAGGTGGCCTCAGTCGCCGGCGGCGTCGAGATTCCTTCAACCATCAAGAACCAGGTTCTCGGAGGTCTTTCAGATTCAATCCTCGGTTCACTCACCCAGACAGCCACAAAGGCTGGCGGAGTTGATGCCATCAAGGCCCTCGTGACCGGCAAGACTTCTGCGGCCAGCAGTCCTATCACAGCACTTGCAGGACAGCTCTTCGCAAAGAACACCCTCAAGAACCTCAACCTTGACAATGCTCTCTCAGGAAAGCTCGCAGGACTTCTCCCTACCATCATCGGCAAGGTCGGCGGATTCATCCAGGACAGGGACGGTGACGGTGACGTAGACTTCAACGACATCCTTCTCACCCTCACCGGCAGCGGACAGAAGCAGAGCGCAGGCGCAGGCATCGGACAGACTATCGCAAAGACGGTCCTGGGAAGCCTCTTCAAGAAGAAGTAAGAGAGTATTCCAGCCCTACAGAGGTCTGACGACCTTTATTCCTGAAAGGTTGTGACTAGCGGAGACATATTCAAAGATTGTCTTCGCATCGGTCACGACCTTCTTTTCTTTTGATGAGGCGTGGATGAAGCCGACGCGGCCTTCGTAGATGAATGCTATGGCCACATGAGCGATGTCCAGACCTTCGACGGAAGTTACGAAACAGATTATGTCTCCGGAACGGATCTCTTTGATGGCCTCCGGGATATCCTCCGTAAGGATTGCTGTCAAAGGTTCCTGATTGATTCTGTCCTCCACTTTCCTGATGGCGTCAAGGTCCTTTGAAAGCGAAGGATTGACAGACTTGTCGGAAAGCTGTGGATATGAATCCGGATGAGAGGACATGAAGCGGACAGGGTTGTCGATGACCTTACCGCCCAGGTCCATGGTCATGTCCTTGAGTGTAACACCTTCCTGCCTCCTTATCCATTCAGTCGTGTAGTGGACTCTGTCAGAATAGGACCATTCCGGGCCCGGTGTCCTGTATCTTGTACCTGCCATCCTGCTGACAAACATGTCCAGAGACTCTTCAGACGGTTCCTTCATCTGTGAGACCGTCAAAGCCAGGTTCAGGCAGGACTCGACGAAAAGTATGCAGTCCGTCTCGGTAAGGAATATGCGGAGTTCTTCACCCTTCCAGTCACTGTCAAGCGTGGACGCCACGTACGGAGTGCCAAGAAGCTGACGCGCCGCCATCACCACCAGGTCGGACGAGGTAAGGTTTCTTCCTTCCTCAGCCGCCTTCTGCTTCTCCTTGTGAAGAAGGGTGAGCACCTTCCTGGCGACTGTCCTGTCCTGTTCCGGGAAAACCACGTTCTCACCTTCAACCGCACCAAGCCGGACGGAAGACGAGAAGAAGGCAAGGAATATGACTATCGAAGCAAAAAATATTCGTTTCATGCTGCAAAAATAGGAAATTTCACATAATTTCAGTATATTTAAGTAAGTTAAATAATATTTATTCATCTTAAACGAAACAACGACTATGGAAAAGATTCCTACGATGGCGGCATTCGCCGCCGCGGTTCTCTGCATCGGAGCGCCCGGTTGCGCCAAGTTTGACGACAGTGAGATCCTGAACCGGCTGGAACTCCACGAGCGGATGCTCGAGGAACACGAAAGAAGGATCGCCCTTCTGGAAACGCTCTGCAAAAAGCTCAATTCCGACCTCGAATCCCTTGCCATGATAGTAGAAGTCATCGACGGCAGACTGTATGTCACCGACCATGCGCCCGGCACGGGAGGCGGAACCGTCATCGGCTACAACAGCCGGTTCTCCGACGGTTCTGTCATAAGCATATTCAACGGAAGGGACGGAAAGGACGGAAAGGACGGGAAAGACGGAAAGGATGGAAGGGATGGAAAGGATGCCTGCGTTCCGGCAATCGGCGCCCGGGCTGATGAACATGGAACAATCTGCTGGACTGTGAACGGGGAATGGCTACTGGATGCGGAAGGAAAACATGTTCCTTGCACGGGGAAGGACGGAGAAGACGGGGTGGATGGGATCGACGGAATCATTCCCCTGCTCAGGATCAACGAAGAAGGCTGGTGGGAGATTTCCTACGACGGAGGAGAGACGTTCACACTTCTTGGAAACGCCACCGGAGAGAAAGGAGATCCCGGCGAGAAGGGAGACAAGGGCGAGACCGGTGAGAAAGGAGACCCGGGAGAAGACGGAACTTCTGAAGCAGGAATATTCAGAAGCATCGAAGCGGTCACCGGTGAGGACGGGGCAGTTTATCTGGTCATTACGCTGATGGACGGAACGGTCTACAGGATAAGGACGGAGGAATAGAGTATGAAAAATATCACGCTAGAAGCAGTGTCGGTCTGCATTCTCGGCATGGTTGTGACAACATCCTGCAGCAAATACGACGATGGTCCGGTGATGGAACGGCTCGCTGTTCACGAAAGGGAGCTGGAGTCCCAGGCTTCCCGCATCGGATCGCTGGAGAAACAGCTGGCGAGGCTGAACACCAGCATCGACGGATTCGGGGAGATGGTGCGGAACATCAAGACGGGCATCACTGTCGACTCCTACATTCCCATCTCGGACGGAAGCGGCTGCACATTGAGGTTTTCGGACGGAAGTTGCGTCACCATCTATGACGGGCAGGATGGGAAGGACGGAAAGGATGGGATGGACGGGATGGACGGAGTACCGCACACTGGCATCTCAATCGGAATGGACTTTCTGGACGGGGTCCTCTGCTGGACCGTCGGAGGGGAATTTCTGAGGGATTCCGATGGCAGATCTGTTCCAGTTGAAGGAAGACACGGTTCGTCAGGGGACAACGGCATTTCCCCGAGGATTGAAATCCGTGGCGGTACCTTCTGGGTCACAGTCGATGGAAGCAACTGGTATTCCATCGGTTACGCAACAGGAGAAAAAGGAGCGGACGGAGACAGGGGACCAGATGGAGACAAAGGAGAAAAGGGTGAGCAGGGAGAGAGAGGCGCAGATGCCGTTCCGTTCATCAGGTCGATAGTTCCGGACCCGGACGGTTCACGGATCACCTTCACATTCGCCGACGGCAGGACATTCACGGTGGTGCTGGGAAAGGATTCATCCACAACAGTCAATGCCGACGGTGACGTGATGACGGTCTCGGTTGGAGAAATCTCATTCGAAATGGTCCATGTCAGGCACGGCACCTTCGTCATGGGAGACGGTTACAATGCAGGAATATGGGACGCCAGTTCCCCACTGCAGAAAGTCACCATAAGCAAGGACATGTGGGTGGCACGGCAGAAAGTCCAGGCCGACCTGGCAGAAAAGATTTACGGCGAACTTCCGTCATGGGCGGGAGCGTCCTCCCTCACCGGCTCGCTTGTGGTCACTCTGCCACAGGGACATGACTTCCCGAAAAGGCTGTCGGAAGCCACGGGAATCATGTTCGACATCCCGACATCAGCTCAATGGGAATGGTTCGCAACGGGAGGGAACCTGAGCGAAGGGCACGTCTACTGGGGAACGGACATCCTGCCGGCCACTGAAGAAGAGAAAAGGAACATGACCAACGAGTTGGGAATATGTACGGGAGGCCTTGAACTGGTCAAGGACGGTTTCTTCAGGTTCGGGACATTCGGAGCGGACCCGATGCTCGAAGACAAGTACGGCTACATCGATCCGTTCCACAAGTGCGACTACCAGAACGGCATCGTCGTGCGAGGCACCGACATCGTCAGAAGAAGGACATACTTTTCCGACTACCGAGGCACCTTCCGCCTCGTGTCCATCATTGAATGATTCCTGAGAGACATCCATAACACAGAAAGAGGATGCGGACGTCGATCGTCCGCATCCTCATTTTCATGTCCCGCCGCAGGAACGGGAAGTAACGGTCAATAGGCGGACGGATCCGTCTTGCCGTCGATTATTGTCTGTATGGTGTAGGTCTTTTCATTGAATTCAGGTGTCGCCTTGAATTCACCCTCCACATAATGGAAAGTACCCCGCGCAGGAGCATAGGAGACCGAAGACATTTTCCCGCCGACATCTATGACCGACATGGAGAATGCCAGCTGGAAGCTGTCGTAGACATTCCTTATCAGACAAGGGACCTTGTTCTTGTTCTCCTTGCTGTAGAAACTGATGGAGCCGTCAGGTTCAGCTGTGTAGTAGATCTGGATCTTGTTGTCGATGGTGCTTCCGTTCAGCAAGCCGGTGTTGGAGAATTCCGCCATGAGTCCCTCCTTGGCCACGCTCGGTTTATAGGATTCCAGGAAATCATCAAGCGAATCGAACCTCTGGAACTCGATCACCTTGCCGCCATTGAGGCTGTTGACGGAGGTCCTGTTAACATAGCATTGTCCGAAACTTGAGGAATTGAGTCCGAAGGCGAAGGAGGTCTTGCCGATGACAAGCTCGTAGTTGGAAAGGTTGACGTTCACGGCGGACTCTCCGGCAAGGTCCATGACGTTCTTTCCGTTGAACGACATATTGCTGCCGGTGCTGCCGGCAATGTCGATGTCGCCGATTTGACGGATTTCAGGAAGATGGAGACTGTAAGGGCTCACTATGCTTGTACCATAGTCCGGGATGACACTGTTCTTTGCACCGCCCACATAATGGACTGAAACGACTGACGGTTCAGGACCGTCTCCGTAGGACATCGTCTTATAGATGTCGCTTACAGTGTTGTCCGACACCTCGGGACGAGTCATCTCCAGCCTGACGGATTCGCTGATGTCCTTGTCGCTGAACGCTCCGGCGCTCAGGAGTTTCTTTCCGTCAACGGTTCCCGCAGCCTTGGCCACGGTGGCCTCATTCGTGGCCCTGTCCGTATCGCTCATGTAATTGAAGAATCCGTAGAACTGACCGTTGTAGCCTATAAGCGATGAGCCGAATCCCATCACGGCCTGGGATGACTTCGAAGGTCTCGCCCTCACGACAGACTCCTTTCCTTCAACAATCCTCCTGACCCTTCCGCTCCATGCAACGACATTGTAATACGGTTCCAGCAGTTCCGCCTGGTATTCATTGTCGACGAATTCCAGTTCGACCCTGTAAGGCACAAGGCAGGTCCTTGCGATTTCATCCGCATCGGTAATTGTGGAGCCGTTGAACACGAATTTCTCAGGTTTCACTGCATTGGCGCTGTCGAAGGCCGACGGGCTGCCTTTTGAATATTCAGGGAGTTCGTCCCTGGTGAGATAGATGAAGCCGTCCTTGTCAGATGTCTTTACATAGGTTCTGGTACCTGTCAGGTCGGTGAAAGTGACCTCGCAGTCCGGAAGGATGGCCCCTCCTGAAGCCGTCACGATGAACGCGGCACCGCCGGTGAACGGATTGACAGCCTCGTAGGTCGTGTCCGCCTTCATGGTGGAAGGGTTGTAACTTATGACCATCATGGCATTCACAGGAGCCAGATTATAAAGGCCCGGGATCGTGTTCTCCGAATATTCAGTCCTGGTCTCCCCGTCCTTGCCATCCTTGCCGTCCTTGCCGTCCGCCCCATCAGAGCCGTCCTTTCCTCTCAGATAGTCCCAGAAATCCGCCAGGCTGACCTTGTCCTTCGGCCAGAGAGGATAGTCGTCGATGTCATAGATGCCATTGCCGGGGTTTTCAAGGCCGCCGTCGGAGAGGGCCTGAGCCTTCCAGATGTCGTAGGCTGAAAGACCCGCCGAGCCAGCGGCTCCGTCCTTGCCGTCAGCGCCATCACTACCGTCCTTTCCGTTCTGACCGTCGGCACCGTCCCGGCCATCTTTCCCGTCCTTGCCAGCGGCAGGCACACCTGTGTCCACCGGACCTATCCACCAGTTGCCGTTATCACCGATTGTCGGAGAGACCCCGTCCGAACCGTCTTTTCCATCGGAGCCATCCTTGCCGTCTTCTCCACGAGCCGGAACGCCTGTGTCAGTCGTGCCTATCCACCAGTTGCCATTGTCTCCGATGAACGGAACAAGTCCGTCATCACCGGCAGGACCGGTGAGGAACACATAGTAGTCATGAACGCTGCTGTCATCCGGATTCCATTTCTTTCCCGGACTGCGAGGGTCATCCACATCTCCGCTGGAAATGTAATCGACCCATACTTCGTAGGCGGAAAGGCCACGTGATCCATGAAGATAGTTCCAGAAATCAGCCACATCCACCCTGTCCTTCGGCCAGAGAGGATATTCTGTCACACTGAATATTCCGTTGCCAGGATTGGCAAGTCCTTCATCAGAAAGCACCTGAGCCTTCCAGACGTCATAGGCCGAGAGGCCTGCGGCGCCATCGTTCCCGTCTTTTCCGTCACGGCCGTCGGCACCGTCACGGCCGTCGGCACCATCCCGGCCATCTTTTCCGTCCTTGCCTGCTGCAGGCACGCCGGTGTCCACCGGGCCTATCCACCAGTTGCCGTTATCGCCGATGAAAGGTGTCTCCCCATCTGTTCCGTCTTCTCCCGAAATGTACTTGAAGTAGTTCACGATCGAAGTTTCCCCTTCATATTCAATGATCTTCTTCTCGACACATTCTTTCCAGTACTCATAGGCAGAGAGGCCGTCCGAGCCTTTGTCTCCTTTGTCTCCTTTGTCCCCCTTCTGTCCCCGGGCAAGGACACCGGTGTTGATGGTGCCGATCCACCAGTTGCCGTCAGAGCCCACGAACGGAGTGAGTCCGTCGTCTCCGTCAGCGCCGGTCAGGAAGATGAAGAAATCCTGCAGGGTGTTCCTGTCCGGAGACCAGACCGCTCCCGGGTTCTGAGGGTCGTCCACATCGCCCGCCGCGATGTATTCCTTCCAGACTTCATACGCAGAAAGGCCGTTCCGGCCGTCTTTCCCGTCCTTACCGTCGCGACCTTTAAGGTAGATGAAATAGTCGGAGACCGTGGTGCCGCCGTTCCAGTCAGAAACGGTTCCGTCTCCGACTGCGGTGACCCAGATCTCATAGGCCGACCGGCCTGATGCACCCTGCTCTCCCTGAGGTCCGCGAGGGCCCTGAGGCATAGTGATTTCCAGATTGTTGCATGACAACAGCAACATGGTCGTGGCGGCACAGGCCAGCTTCACGGCCAACTTTGTGAATTCAATCATAGTCTATTGTTTTTCGATTTGTTTCAGTTGTTTCCAAAGTCTGTCATCGGTAATCCTTTCAATGACGACTTTCCTGTCCCCGCGGCGGTCTTCATCGGACTCTGTCTCCGGAATGACCGCCATCCTCTTGCCGAAGCCTCTCGCACAGAGCGATGAGGAGTCCACTCCCCTGCTGACAAGAGCCTTCTTCACAGCCACCGCCCTGTCGGCAGAGAGAACATCGTTGTAGTCATCGGAGCCCTTTGCGTCAGTGAATCCTCCCACAAGGAACCTCATTTCCTTGCAATTGAGGAGGATACCGGCCATCTCGTCGAGAACGGCCTCCGAATCAGGAGTAATCTCTGCGCTGTCGAACTCAAAGCACACGTTGTCCAGCAGTTCGGCGAGAGTCCGTGTGGAAACAGTCTCACGGACGACCTCCACCACTTTCTCGACGGGGACCTCACGGACGACTTCCTTTTCGACCACCTCCGATGGGAACCTCTCCGAATAGAGATGGTCATATTCAGAAAGATGGGTCATCACATAACGGTCGGCGGCAGCCTTCCGCCTGTCCTCCCCGCCCAGACGCAGCACCATTCCCGCCGAAGACTGGGCGAAGTTTATCCCGAGCCCGGACAGAGGGTGAAGGTACTGGAACTGAAGCCTCACGCCGACTTTCGAAGACAGCCATCCTGTGACTCCACAGCCCAAAGAGAGCGGTAGAGAATTATCCCTGTCCATGGTGAGTCCTTTGTTCCAGGCATCCTCAGCCTTCCATATCCCTTCCTTTGTCGGATCGTTGTCAAACTGTCCGAAATAGGAAGTCGGGAATGTCTTGTCATACCAGTCCAGTCCAACCCTGAGATAGGGTGTCAGCCACTGGCTTCGCACGAAAGGGCGGATCTGAAGTCCTGGACCGGCAAGGACGGAGCGGCCGCCGCTCTTTCCGTCGCCGCAGCCGGAGACGAGCCCGAGAGTCCCCTGTACGTCGGCATACAGCCAGTCTTTCAGTTTTTTCGCGGCATAGAGTTCCAGTCCGCCATGAAGATTCTTTTCACGGACATTGAACACATAGTCGCCGCCCTGGGTCTGATGGAAATCCGTAACGGACATCCTGGTGAGATTGACAGCGGCACCGGACAGCCCGAATTCCCATTCGCGAGGCTTTTCCTGCCCTGCCAAAGGCAGTCCGAGTGGAGGCAGCATGCATAGCAATGCCGCCACACTACATTTGAAGTAGTTCATAATGAATTGATTATTTAATTGGTTGTTGAGCAGTCCGTAATATTCTGCAATCCTGGGATGCCGTAGTAGGAAGCGACTATGTCTCCTTTGAGGAATATCTTCGTACCGAGCAGCGATGGATTGTCGACAAGATTCAGCGCTTTTCTGAGAGTCCCGGACGCCAGCTGGACAGACATGCATGAGGACTTGTCAGAAGCGGAGCTCCTTGCCGCTATGGCAAGGTTCGTCTGGGATTCGAAAGGCGGGGCGACACTGCTTCCGTTCTTGCTGGAAGACAGGTCTCCACCGACGACATAGCCGCAGACCCACACACCGGTCTCCCCTATATGTTCCATCGCCGCACTCACACCGAAAGCGGTTTCCTTCGAACCTCCGACGGTGTCCCCTCCGCCGGAACCTATGCAGCAGGAATCTTCCATCCAGACCCTCGAGGTGTCCACCGAGATTGTCATCTCAGGTGCGCAGGATGGATCCGGAGAAGGGCAGGATATGCCGAGAGTCAGCATCTCGCATGGCTCCAGGCATCTGCTGGCAAGTTTTTCGGATGCGCCCCCGTTGTTCAGAAAAATGTCCACCACACCGGGATTGAAGTAGCCGGTCCTGCTTTCTGAAGGAAGGTACTCCAGCTGCCCGGACGAAGATCTCACGCAGAGCGTTCCTTCCGGATAGGACTTAACGAAATCAGGAGAGACCCTGAGCCTGACCCCCGAATTTATCTGGCTGCAGTTGAGCGACACGTTCGTCCCAGTCCCCGGGGAGACTACGGCAACCTGCTCGTCCCCGAACACCGGAGACGAAAAAGCGGGCAGGTCCACTGTCATGGAAACGACTTTCACTGAATATGTTCCCGGATCCAGCAGCATCGATTCCGGCGAGCCGCCATAGGGCCCTTCGTAGAGAACTGTTCCTGATGAGTTCTTCACTGAAAGGATGAATGCGTCGGTGTCTGGTATTTCCGCCATGGACCGCGTGAGCTGTCCATCCTGGAACCTCCAGCTGATGGTACCCTTTGCCATAGGTTCAGGAAACTTGTTGCAAGAATGCGCCGCAATGGCGATGATCACTGCCGTCACCAGGACGGGCGGCCTGCATAGGGCCTTCAAAAGACTGTTCATAGTTTAAAGTAGTTTTGCCGGCCGCACCGTTGCAGCCGGGAGCAAAAGTAGGACAGATATTCGGAAACGGCCGAAAAAAACATAAAAACGGCCGAAAAAAACATAAATTTCACGGGGGAGACGCAATCACTGCGTCTCCCCCGCTACTTAACCTAAACTTAAACTATGAAAAACTTCGTGACAAATTTAAGACTATTTTAGCAAATAGCAAATTATAACAGCCTTATTTTTGCGTATTTCAGCAAAAGTATCTTCTCGCCGTAGCTGTCAAACACAATTTTCGCCTTGAGATCCGGTACTTTTCCGGTAATCTCCAGTATTCTGCCGGAACCGAACCGGTTATGTTCGATTCTCTGTCCGACCTTCAGTTCGGTCATGTCCACAGGGATGAACTCGGCATCCGGGATCTTCGGAGGGAGAGGACGGTTGCGAATCTGTTCCGGTGATGGTCCTGATGGCCGTGCAGGTCCGGCCGGTGCCGCCGGCCGGCTGTCCTTCGGCATGACTTTCACCTCACCTGACCTGCCATAGCCTGAGCCCATGTGGCGCCTGTTCCCGAAACCTCCGAAGCCTCTGGAGCCGGATCCTCCTCCGAAACCGCCCCAAGTCTCTCTCGGTTCGTCCTCATAGTCACTGTCCGACAGAGGATTGGCAATATATTCAGTGTCTATTTCCCGGATGAAGCGGCTCGGTGAATTCGATTCATGCTTTCCGTTCCTCATCCTGGTCTGTGCGAAAGAAAGGGCAAGGGTCTTCTTGGCCCTTGTCACGGCCACGTAGAACAGGCGCCGCTCCTCTTCTATCTCAGGAGGTGAGACGAGCATCCCGCCGGAAGGAAAGAGATTCTCCTCCAGACCTGTCACGAAGACATGGGCGAACTCCAGTCCCTTGGCTGAATGGACAGTCATCAGGGCTATCTTGTTTGTCGAGTCCTCTCCCTCGGCCAGTTCGGCAGAAGTCATCAGAGACGTGCTTTCAAGGAATTCGGCCACGGTCACCACCGGGAATGTGATCTCCGAGTCATCCACAATGTCAGCCTCCTGTTCAGAAAGGTACTCGTTCTGACGGTCCTCAACGAACTGGGTGGCGCTGTTCAGCAGTTCCTCGATGTTCGCCGCACGGGACTGCGACTCTATGGACTGGTCGCTCTTATATGATGCATAGAGGCCGCACGCATCGGAAAGCGAAGCCAGAAGGTCATTTGCATTTTCAATGGAAACTCTTGATGCGAAAGTACTTATCATTTCACAGAAGGAGCGTATCCTGGCTACTGCCGGAGCCTTGAGACCAAATTCGGCGAATCTTTCCGAATATGCCGCCTTGAACAGCGAGACCCCAAGCACGTTGGCCATGGTGCCGAGAGCGGCAAGGGTCGTGTCGCCGATTCCTCTGGCCGGAGTGTTGACCACCCTCTTGAAGGACTCGTCGTCATTGACGTTGACCACAAGTTTCATATATGCCATCATGTCCTTGACCTCGGCACGGTCGAAGAATGAGTTGCCTGAATATATCATATAAGGCAGATTTCTCTTCCTGAGAGCCTCCTCAAGGGCCCTGGACTGGGAATTGGTCCTGTAGAGGATTGCGAAATCCTGGTACTGCGAATGGTCCGACTGCATCCTCGCTATGATTTCCGAAGCCACCCTGATGGCCTCCTCCTGCTCTGAGAAACAGTTCATGAGACGTATCTTCTCTCCTTCCTCCGCCATCGAGACGCAGGTCTTGGGAATACGGTTCTCGTTCTTGGCTATCAGTGAGTTGGCCGCATTGACGATATTTGCGGTGGAACGGTAGTTCCTCTCAAGACGGAAAATGCGGCACTCCGGATAGTCCTTCTTGAAATTGAGGATGTTCTCGATCTTGGCACCGCGGAAGGCGTAGATGGACTGGGAGTCGTCCCCCACCACGCAGAGGTTCCTCTTCGGCTCGCCCAGCTTGCGCAGGATCAGATACTGGGCGAAGTTGGTGTCCTGGTACTCGTCGACCATGATGTAGTCGAACCTCTCAGCGATGGACACCCTGGCTTCCGGATGGTCGCGCAGGAGTATGTTCATGTTAAGAAGGATGTCGTCGAAGTCCATCACTCCTGATTTCCGGCATTTCTGCGCATACAGAGTGTAGACGTCGCAAAGCTTCGGCTTGCGGGCGGCAGTGTCCTTCGCCAGGATGGTGGCGTTGTTCCTGTAGGCGGCGTCAGTCACGAGGTTGTTCTTCGCCATCGATATCCTTGACAGCACATCCTTAGGCTTGTAGACCTTGTCATCAAGACCAAGTTCCTTCAGACAGGTCTTTATTGCGCTGACGGAGTCTGAAGTGTCGTAGATGGTGAACTGGGCGGGATAGCCCAGCAGGTCAGCATATTCCCTCAGGAATCTTATGAATATCGAGTGGAACGTCCCCATCACCAGGCGGCGGGACAGTTTCGTTCCTACCATCAAGGCCACCCTCTCCTTCATCTCGGA
>JAKSJH010000129.1 GCA_024398315.1 Bacteroidales bacterium | reverse complement strand
TTTCAAGCACCATGTTGGCAACCTTGACATGCCTTTCGGCCGGTTCGTCGAAAGTGGATGCGATGACTTCCGCCTTGACGCTGCGCTTCATGTCGGTGACTTCCTCAGGGCGTTCGTCGATGAGGAGAACAATCTCGTAGACTTCAGGGTGGTTGTCGGCGATGGCGTTGGCTATGCTCTTGAGAAGCATTGTCTTACCGGTCTTCGGCTGGGCGACGATGAGGCCGCGCTGACCCTTTCCTATAGGGGTGAACATGTCGACGATCCTGCAGGACACGTCGCTGTGGTGGCCGTTGCCGAGGAGGTTGAACTTCTCGTCCGGGAAGAGAGGGGTGAGAAAATCGAACGGAACCCTGTCACGGATGTAGTCCGGAGTGCGGCCGTTGATGTACTTGACTCTGACGAGAGGGAAGTACTTGTCGCCTTCTCTTGGAGGACGGATCTCGCCGGTCACGGTGTCGCCGGACTTGAGCGCATTGGCCTTTATCTGGCCCTGGCTGACATAGATGTCGTCAGGGGAGTTGAGATAGTTGTAGTCTGATGAGCGGAGGAATCCGAATCCGTCAGGCATGATCTCAAGCACACCTGTGGCCTCCACGGTGCCCTCGTATTCGATGTCACGCGGCTTCGGACGCTGCTGCTGGTTCTGCTGGTTCTGCTGGAAGCGGTTCTTCTTGTTCTTGAAGTTGTTGTTGTTGAATCCGCCGTTCTGTCCGGCAGGAACGTCCTCCTTGGCCTCGTCCTTGAGGTCGTCGAAGATCTGGTGGATGAATTCCTTGCCGTTAACCTGCTTTGTATCCAGAGCCTCAGGAACTGTTCCGTCGGCAGGCTCGGAGACTTTGACAGCCTGAGGGGTTTCAGGGGCGGGGGACTGAACATTTACGGCCTCCTGGGCGTCTGCAGAAGGGGTTCCCTGTGTTTTTTCGCTCTTCGGCTTGCGGCCTCTCTTCTTGGCAGGCTTTGGTGCTTCAGGAGCTGCGGCCGTCTCCTCTGGAGCCTTCTCGACCTTGGCCTCCCCGGCAGCTTTCACCTCTTCCTTCTTTTCTACGGCAGCCGTCTTCGGCTTCCTTCCACGAGGGTTCCTGTCCTTGTCAGGTTTCTGCGACGGCTTTGAATCGTCCGCAGGCTTGGGAGCTTCCGCCTCCTTCGCCTTTATTTCTTTTGCCCCGTCGGTGGCAGGGGCGGCCTTTTCTACGTTCTTGCGAGGTCTTCCGCGCTTTGCCTTAGGTTTTTCCTCAGGCTTGAGGGACTCCGCCTTCGCCTGGGCGTCAAGAATTGCGAATGCGAGCGACTGCTCGTCCATCTTCTTGGTGTGCTGTACTCCGAGACCGGCTGCGATGCCTTCAAGCTGCTCGCGGTTCATCGTACTGAGTTGCAGTAATGTGTATGTCATAAAAATAATATGGCTCCGGGAAAGTTCCGGAAAATAAGGATGAATCCAACGGATTTAGATGTCTTCCACTCTCGAAAAAGAGCATTTGATGCTGAAGACAATGCAAATATAATTATAATAATTGAATATTCAAAAACGCCGCTACAGGTTGTCCCAGTAGCTGGAGCTCTTCTTGAAGCGGAGAAGGTCGGCAAGAGCGGATGCGTTGGCCGCGATCAGGAAGTTGTAGGACTGGTAGCGACCGGTAGGAATCCAGGACACGGAGATGTTGAAGCAGTGGAGGTCGTAGGTGAAGGACATCTGCGAGGTGGTGATCTTCATTGCCATGAAGTCGAAGCCGGACTGTGCCTGGATGGACATCTTCGGGGTGAGCTTGATGTTGCCGGAGCAGCCTAGGGTCTGCTTGATGGAATCGTTGCGGATCAGCGTGTTGTTGGTGAAATTGTAGTTCTTGGTCAAAGCGAACGAATAGTTCAGGTTGACGCTCCAAGGCACGTCAGGATTGGTGTAGTAGAGCCAGCCTCCAGGAATATATTCACCTGTCATAGGGTGGTAGTATATTCTCCTGTAATAGCTTGCTGCATTCTCCCCGCCGGACTGGGCGGATCCGTCGTTGCCGTTATAGGTTCCCTTGCCGGAGAATGTGTATGAGCAGGATGCCGAGGCGCCGGTCAGCCTGAGAGGGACTCCGGTCTGCTTTATGTTGAGCCTGTCGATCCTCTTGCCCTCCTCATTGATGGCGTAAGGGTCGAAGTTAAGGTTGCCGTTGATGCCGAACTGGCCGAAGAGGGAGGTGGACATCGTGACTCCTACTGGATTCATCTTGAACTCCTTGGCGAGGAAGTTGTAACCTGTCGAGAGGTTGCACTGGTCGAGGATCTTCACCTTCTTGCTGCCCGTCCCCGTGGTGTCCTTGGCGTCTCTGACCTTCGCTTCGACAGTGTTGCCGATGCTGAGCGACATGGTAGCAGAACGGCCCTTGGAAGGATAGGAGTTCATCTGGTTCTCGTAGACATTATATTCATAGGACTTCGCCACTCCGAGCGTGTCCACATAGTTCAGGGTGCGCCATCCGTTGAAAGCCTTGCCCTTCTCCGGGCTCAGGCTCATGCTCAGGCTAGGGGAGATGACATGACGCACCGCCTGGACCTTATGGTAACTTCCGAACTGGTACATTCCATAGAGTCTGGTGCTCATCGAAACGGACCCGGAATAGTTGTGGGTCGCCCCGAATGAACTGAACATGCTGCCCATCTCCTTCTTGACGGAGTTTGTCTCAGGGTCGAAGTATGCCTGCGTCTGGCTGAAGAACCAGTTCATTCCATAGCTCACCGACGGGGTGATGTTGATGTACTTGAGCATCGTGAAGTCCGGCAGACCGATGGTGAAGTTGTGGCTCATTCCGTTGCGGAACTTGTCCTCGAAGCCCGGCTGGCCGAATTCGGAGGCCTTGAAGGCCACCTTGTTCTGGAAGGCGGTGTTGTAGGCGAGGGAGAACTTCTCATAGAACTTCTCCTTTCCGACCCTGTTCTTCACCTTGAACGGGTAGAAGCGGCTGACCGAGAAGGTCACGTTAGGAAGGGTGAATGAATATGAGCTGTCCCTCGTGTTCTGGCTGTGCAGGGCGTTCACCGACAGGTTGAACTTGCCGTTCCAGTTCTTTGAATATGTGATCGAGGAGCTGGTCTGGCTCTGGAGGGCGTCGGATATGTTGCGGGAGTTGTAGCGGCTGTTCGACGGACTCGAGAAGTTGACCGAAGCGCTGAACGTGGTTCCCGGATGGGCCTTGGAATCCTGCTGGTGGGACCACCTGACACCGAAGTTCTTGCTCTGGAAGAAGTCAGTGCTTCCTTTCTCGCCTTTCTGGTCCATTGAATAGTTGAGCGACAGGTTGCCGGAGAACTTGTACTTTACAAGGTAGCGGGAGTTCAGGTCCGCAGCCCATGAACCAAGGGTGTAGTAGTCCCCGGTGAGGGACATGTCGAAATAGTCCCCGATGACGAAGTACATGCCCGCGTCCCTCATGTAGAAGCCTCGGGCAGTCTCCTCTCCGAACGAAGGCATCAGCATTCCGGTGGCTCTCTGCGGCTTTTTCGGGATGAATCCGAAAGGAATTCCGACGAACTTGAGAGGGACATCCTCTATCACTATGTTGGCCGGCCCGAAGACCGTCTTCTGGCTCGGTTTCGTGACCACCTTGGCCGCTGTCAGGTTGAGATAGTAGTGCGGATGCTCAAGGTCGCAGACGGTGTACTTGCCGTGGGTGATGTTGATTGACTTGTCCGGAAGCATCTTGATGTTCTTTCCGTGAAGGATGCCGTCATCCTCCTGGGTGACCATGTTCGAGATCTTCGCCTTGCCGGAGTTGAAGTTGTACCAGATCTCCTCCATGTTGAAGACCTGTCCCTTCTGGCTCATCGTCGGGCGGCCCTTCCATTCACCCGTGAGAGTGTCCTGCGTTCCTCTCGCGAAGACGTTGCCGGTGTTCATGTCATATTCCATGTAGTCGGCCGTCATGATGATGTCGCCGTAGGTCACGGACACGTCTCCGTAGTAGAACATCTTCCTCCTGCCTTCGGAGAAGTCCTGTCGTATGGAATCCTTTGCTCCTGAGAATGCCGGCGCCGTGAGGGAGCTTTTGCTCAGCAGGTCAATCGAATCCCGCCTTGCCCTCATTACGGAATCCGACAGGGCGCGAGAGAGGGAATCGGCCGCATGCAGCGAGTCCGACGGCTGTCCCAGGGAGTCGCGCTGGACGGAAACGGAGTCGGCTGCAGGAAGGTCCTGCCTCCTGGCACGTCTCCTGTCCTGACGGACATCCTGACCGGACACGGAAAGGCCGGTCATCATGATGACCAGCGCCGCGAACAATATGCTGCCTTTATGTTTAATAATATGCAATATTTTTCTAAATTTGCATGAAAAGCAAATATACTACTAATTTTGAAAATAGTCAGCAAAATTCTTGCCTTGTCGATAGCATTGACCGTTACAGGCACCTGTCCGGAGGCTTTCGCCCAGAAGCCGGACAATACGAAGCTCACCCTTTCGACAGTCGTCATCGACGCCGGACACGGCGGCAAGGATCCCGGCTGCATCAGCCTTGACAACAAGACTCAGGAGAAAGACATCGTGCTGGACATCGCCAAGAGGCTGTCCTCTAAGATCAAGGAAGGCTATCCCGGAATGAAGGTCATCATGACCAGGTCCACTGACAAGTTCGTCGAGCTCAACGAAAGGGCGGGAATCGCCAACCGCAACAAGGCCAATCTGTTCATTTCCATCCATGTCAATTCGGTCGAGGGCAAGAGGACCGGTCCGAACGGATACTCCGTCCACATCCTGGGACAGTTCACAAGCAAGAACAAGGACCTCTACGCAGGCAACATGAACGTGGTGCAGCGTGAGAACTCTGTGATCACCCTCGAGGATGACTATTCCACAAAATACGAGGGTTTCGACCCGTCCAACCCGGAGTCGTACATATTCATGAACCTCATGCAGAATGCGTTCCTCGAGCAGAGCTTCAAGTTCGCGCAGGATGTTGACCAGGCCATGAAGGGCGGGGCAATCGCAGCCAGCAGGGGAATATCCCAGGATCCTATCCTCGTACTGTGGAAGACCGCCATGCCGGCGGTCCTCGTCGAATGCGGCTATATGTCAAACCCCAACGACCGTGCTGCCATCCGCACCGAGAAAGGAAGGGACAAGATAGCAGACGACATCTACGAAGCCTTCAAGAAATACAAGAAGGACTACGACGGTTCCGTAGCCATAGAATCTGCATCGAAACCTGAAAAGGAAGCGGAGACTGAAGAGGGGACTGGCAAGGAGACCGCCGCCGGACAGATAGAAAAGACAGAAAAGACAGAAAAGGACGGAACCCCCGTGACCGGGGAATGCATCTACGGGACCCAGGTCCTCGCCTCTTCAAAGGACATGTCCGAGGACGATCCTTTCTTCAAGGGTGAGAAGGTGACGAAAGTCCTTTCCGGCAGACTATATAAATATGTCCTCGGGGCTTCTTCGGATCTTGCAGAAGCCAAGGCGAAACAGAAAACTGTAAGACAGAAATTTCCTGATTCTTTCCTCGTGAAAGTCGAGAACGGCGAAGTGTCAATTGTCCGATAATTGATTTTTCCCGACTGCAGCAATCCCAGAAAAGGAATAATCCGTTTTTTGCTTTTTTGGAACTATTTAAAATTGTAAATTTCCTGTTTTTTAGGAGATTAACGAATTTTCATCCTTGCAACTATAATGAAATCAATTATTTATAGTTGACTTGTAAAACCTGCCATAACTATTTATTTATCGAAATTTTTGCAGATAAACAATAGCAAAATCATTTTTTTATCATTTTTTTTTCGAACATTTTTGCAAACGTAAACGGGGGGACTGGTTGTCTTCCCTCACCACATTCTCTAACGACCGATGACAGAACAGGACAGACATATTTCCATTTGGAACGAGTGCCTCCGGATCTTTGAACAGAACATAGATCCGAAGCAGTTCGCTGTCTGGTTCAAGACCATCGTGCCAGTCTCCATCGAAGGGTCAACGCTGACGCTCGAAGTACCGACCGATTTCTTCAGGAACTATCTTGAAGACACCTACCTTCCTATCATGAAGGCAACTCTCCGGAGGGTGATCGGACCGGATGCGAAACTTGTCTACAGGGTGCATCCTGTCAAGAAGGAGCCTGCGATGGAGTTCTCTGCCGCCCACGGCAACGTTCCGGAGAACAAGCCGGTGTCGATCAACACTTTCCAGCCGTCATGCAATCCAGGGCCGTTCGTATTCCCGGGGCTTCAGAAACTTAAGATCAACCCAAGGCTCAATCCGGTCTACTGCTTCGACAACATCGTGGTGGGAGAGTGCAACAAGATGGGATTCAACGCGGGTATCAACATTTCCAGCAATCCTGGAAAGACTCCTTTCAATCCTCTCTTCATCTTCGGCGGTCCTGGCCTGGGAAAGACTCATCTCGCCCAGGCTATCGGCATCGCGGCCCACGAGGCGTTCCCGGACCTTGTAGTCCTCTACGTCACGGGCAATGAATTCAAGACACAATACGTCAATGCAGTCACTGTCCAGAACAAACTGGCTGACTTCATGGCGTTCTACATGCGCATCGACGTCCTGATCGTCGATGACATCCAGGAACTTATAGGACCTGCGACACAGAATGCGTTCTTCAACATATTCAATCATCTCCATCAGTACGGCAAGCAGCTGGTATTCACATCCGACCGCTCTCCTGCTGATCTGATGAACTTTGAGGAAAGGCTTCTGTCCAGGTTCAAATGGGGTCTGTCAGTGGAGCTTTCGAAGCCGGACCACGAGACCAGGCTGGCAATGCTAAAGTCTAGATGCCTCCGGGAGGGGGTTTCCGTGGGGGATGATGTTCTGGAGTTCCTCGCGGCGAAGGTCAAGTCCAACTTCAGGGAGCTGGAGGGTGCGTTGATATCTCTTATCGCCAACGCCACCCTCTGCCACGAGACCATCACAACGGCGCTTGCCGAAAGAGTCATCGGCAACATCGTCGGTGACGAAAAGAACGAGATCACGATCGACCACATTCAGAACGTAACCTGCGAGTATTTCAACATCACCCGCGAGAGCCTCGCTTCCAAGTCAAGGAAGAGGAACATCGTCCAGGCCAGCCAGATCGCGATGTTCCTGAGCCGCAACCTCGTCAGCGGATGCTCGCTCGCCACCATCGGAATGGAGATCGGCGGCAAGGACCATGCAACGGTGCTTCACGCATGTGCCACCGTGTCGGACCTCATCGACACCGACAAGACTTTCAAGCAGTACGTCACTGACATTGAAAGGATTCTTGTCCCGTCCGAGGAGTAGGCCGGTCAGCCCGCTCATCGCTTCCCGGCATTCCGTATTCATTTCAAAGAATTCACAACAGGTTAACCATGACATATTCAGACAAGGTTCTAGACTATTTCAAGCAGATCACCCTCATCCCGAGAGAATCGGGCAACGAGAAGCAGATACAGGATTTCCTGGTGGCTTTCGCCGCCGGCAGAGGACTGGACTGCAGGACTGACAAGGTCGGCAATGTGTGCATCACCAAAAAGGCTTCCAAAGGGAAGGAGAACGTCCCTGTCCTTGTCCTCCAGGCCCATCAGGACATGGTCTGCGAGAAGGTCAGCGGCTCAACT
>JAKSJH010000128.1 GCA_024398315.1 Bacteroidales bacterium | reverse complement strand
TCGAGGAAATTAAGTAACTTTGTTGTCTGAAACACCATAAAATAATGGCAGAGAAAATCATTATCCTTGATTTCGGTTCACAGGTGACCCAGCTTATCGGCCGTCGCCTCCGCGAACTGAATGTCTTTTGCGAGATCTATCCTTTCAACAAGGTTCCCGCACTCGATTCCGATGTCAAGGGAGTCATTCTGTCCGGCAGTCCGTGTTCCGTAAGGGACGCCAACGCCCCTCAGATCGACCTCACGGGCATCAAGGGAGTCTATCCTCTTCTTGGAATATGCTACGGTGCGCAGTACCTCGCCTACAAGTTCGGCGGCAACGTCGAGGGCTCTATTGCCAGGGAGTACGGCCGCGCCATGATGGACGTCAAGGCTGCTGACTCACCTCTTCTGAAGGGTGTCAGCGAGCATTCCCAGGTCTGGATGAGCCACGGAGACACCATCTCCAAGCTTCCTGAAGGAGCTGAGGTGATCGCTTCCACCGAGAGCGTCGTCAACGCCGCTTTCTGCATCAAGGGCGAGCAGACCTATGCAGTCCAGTTCCATCCTGAGGTCTTCCACACGGAAGAAGGTTCGAAGATTCTCGGCAACTTCGCTCTCGGAGTCTGCGGCTGCAAGGGAGACTGGACCCCTGATTCATTCATTGAAACAACGGTTGAGGCTATCCGCAAGCAGGTCGGTGACGACAAGGTCATCCTCGGACTTAGCGGCGGAGTCGACTCCACTGTTGCGGCGGTCCTCCTCAACAAGGCGATCGGTCACAACCTCACCTGCATATTCGTCAACAACGGTCTTCTCCGCAAGAACGAGTTCGAGGACGTGCTCGAGTCCTACAAGAACATGGACCTCAATGTCATAGGTGCCGACGCTTCCGCTGAGTTCATCTCCCAGCTTGCCGGAGTCACCGAGCCTGAAGCCAAGAGAAAGATCATCGGAAGGCTCTTCGTGGAGACTTTCGACAAGTATGCAAAGACCATCGAGAACGCCCGCTGGCTTGCTCAGGGCACCATCTATCCTGATGTAATTGAGTCCGCAGGCCTAGAGGGCATCGCTTCTAAGATCAAGTCCCATCACAATGTCGGTGGCCTTCCTGAGAAGATGAACCTCAAAATCGTGGAGCCTCTGAGGATGCTCTTCAAGGACGAGGTCAGAAGGGTGGGCCGCGCCCTTGGCATCAAGGACGAGCTTGTCGGCAGGCATCCTTTCCCTGGTCCGTCGCTGGCCATCCGCATCATCGGTGACATCACCGAGGAGAAGCTCCGCGTCCTCCGCGAGGCTGACGACATCTACATCAAGGCCCTGCGCAACTACGACTGTACGTCTCTCCATCTCCCGTCCGCATCGGACCCTCGTATCGAGGCCACGAACCTCTACGATGCGATCTGGCAGGCCGGAGTCATCCTGCTCCCTATCAAGAGCGTGGGTGTGATGGGTGACGAGAGGACCTACGAGAATCCTGTGGCCCTGCGCGCCGTGGTCTCCACCGATGCCATGACCGCCGACTGGTTCCACTTCCCTTACGATTTCCTTGCCGACGTCAGCAACGAGATCATCAACAAGGTCCGCGGAGTCAACCGCGTAGTCTACGACATCTCCTCCAAACCGCCGGCAACCATCGAGTGGGAGTAGCAGAGACATCGCACTGAATATTGTACATTGTACATTCACGATATTGAGCATTCACGAGGTCGGCCCGACAGTGGCCGGCCTCGTTTTCACTCCCCGTCATTGCGCTCTCCCATCCCCGTCATTGCGGGCCTGACCCGCAATCCCCTTGATCCAGTCGATTCCACACCGTCCCGGAGGAGGTCTGCCCGCCAGGACTTCCGCACTTCGTGCTCCATCCAGTCGCTCGCTTCGCTCCCGACAGCCGCTCACGGGGCCGCGGCCGGCCACGGTCCTGCCGGGCAGACCTCCTCCGGGCCTGCCTCCAGGAGCAGATCGGCCCGTCCCGCACCTCGAAGCCGCTTCCGACCTGCCTTCAGGAGCGAATCGGCCCTTCCCACACCTGGAAGGGCTTCCCGGACTGCCTTCAGGAGCGAATCGGCCCTTCCCACACCTGGAATGGCTTCCCGGGCTACCTCCGGGAGCGGATCGGCCCTTCCCACACCTGGAATGGCTTCCCGGACTGCCTTCAGGAGCGAATCGGCCCTTTCTACACCTGGAAGGGCTTCCCGGACTGCCTCCAGGAGCGAATCAGCACTTCCCACACCTGGAAGGGCTTCCCGGTGTGCCTTCAGGAGCGAATCAGCCCTTTCCACACCTCGAATGGCTTCCCGGTCCGTCTCCAGGAGCGAATCAGCCCTTCCCACACCTGGAATGGCTTCCCGGACTGCCTCCAGGAGCGAATCAGCACTTTCCACACCTGGAATGGCTTCCCGGGCCGTCTGCAGTCTTCCGGAAAACCGTCCTTGCTGGTAGGACCCTGAATCTAGTTCAGGGTGACGTTGATGCTGGGTGGGACCCTGAATCGAGTTCAGGGTGACGGAGCGGGCTCGGGGTGACGGGCTGGAGAGGATACGCTCGTGATATGCTGAGGATACGCTCAAAATACCTGGAAAATGGGGGAAAAGTCTGTTATTATTGAAAAAATATACATATATTTGCAAACTATTTGAATAAAAATGCTTTTATATGAAGGGAAAGCAAGACAGACAGCGCCTGATCAGGCAACTCGTCAGGGAGAACATGGTTTCATCACAGGAAGAATTGTCCAATCTTCTTGAGCAGCATGGATTGTGTGTGGCGCAGGCCACTCTTTCGCGTGACATCAGGGAGCTGAGGATAGCCAAGATGCATGGCGAGAACGGTTATTTCTACCGTATCCTCCAGGCTGAGCCGGTCAAGCCGGTCCATCTCGACGCTTCCATCTCGGACAGTATCGAGAGCGTGGAGATCTCAGGAGCCATGGCCGTCCTGAAGACAAGGCCGGGACATGCGGCGATGATAGCCTCCATAGTTGATGAGAATCGTCTTCCTCAGGTGATGGGCACACTGGCAGGTGATGACACGATACTCCTGGTCCTCCGCTCCGGAAGTCCGGAAGACGAGGTCTTCGCATCGCTTTCATTGCTTTTCAAGGGGCTTGACAGCAAAAGAATACAGTAATAGAATACATATTCACGAACATGACAAATCAAGAACTGACAGTTGAGGTCGCTTCGGAGAAGCATCTCAAGTATGTCGACGAGATTCTGAAGACCATAGAGGATGCCGCCAAGGTCAGGGGCACCGCCATCGCCAAGAGAAAGCCTGAGTACCTTGTCCAGAAGATCAACCAGGCCAAGGCCGTGATAGCGCTCAGCGGGGATCGTTTCGCCGGTTTCAGCTACATCGAGACCTGGGGTCACATGCAGTATGTCACCACTTCCGGACTGATTGTCCATCCTGATTTCAGAGGACTCGGTCTTGCCACCAGGATCAAGGATCTGACCTTCACTCTTGCACGGATCAGGTGGCCGAAGGCCAAGATCTTCTCGCTGACCAGCGGTGCGGCTGTGATGGCCATGAACACCAAGCTCGGCTACAAGCCGGTGACGTTCGCGGAACTTACTGACGACGAGGCTTTCTGGAAGGGATGCGAGGGCTGTGTCAACGTCGATGTCATCAAGAGAACCGGCAGAAAGTACTGCATCTGCACCGGAATGCTCTTCGACCCGGAGGAGCACCTGCCTGCCAAGATTCCGCAGGAAGTCCTCGAAAGGATAAGGAAGATAGACGCTCAGGACGGAAACGTCCAGAGTCATGATGAATAATTATTGAATAATCGAAACAGTTATGCAAAATATGCAAAAGAAGAAAGTAGTGGTGGCATTCAGCGGAGGACTCGACACGTCCTTCACCGTGATGTATCTCACCAAGGAAAAGGGTTATGAAGTCTATGCGGCCTGCGCCAACACCGGAGGATTCTCGCCGGAACAGCTCAAGACCAATGAAGAGAACGCCTACAAGCTCGGTGCAAAGTCCTACGTCACCCTCGATGTGACAAAGGAATATTACGACAAGAGCCTCCGCTACATGGTCTACGGCAACGTCCTCAGGAACGGAACCTACCCGATTTCAGTTTCTTCTGAGAGAATATTCCAGGGCATGGCCATCGCACGCTACGCCAAGGAGATCGGCGCTGACGCCATCGCCCACGGATCCACCGGTGCAGGCAACGACCAGGTCCGCTTCGACATGACCTTCCTCGTCATGGCCCCGGGCATCGAGATCATCACCCTCACCAGGGACATGAACCTCAGCCGCCAGTACGAGATCGACTATCTCAATGCAGGCGGATTCCCTGCCGACTTCAAGAAGCTGAAATATTCATACAATGTAGGAATATGGGGCACTTCCATCTGCGGTGGCGAGATTCTGGACTCCAAGCAGGGGCTTCCGGAGGCGGCCTACCTCAAGCAGGTCGAGACGCAGGGCCGCGAGGTCGTCGCCCTTGAATGCAAGGAAGGCCAGCCCGTCGGAGTCAACGGAGAGAAGTTCGAGGACAACATCAAGGCCATCCAGAAGGTCGAGGCGATCGCCGCTCCTTACGGAATAGGCCGCGACATGCATGTCGGAGACACCATCATCGGCATCAAGGGCCGCGTCGGTTTCGAGGCCGCCGCACCGATGCTCATCATCGCCGCCCACAAGTTCCTTGAGAAATTCACCCTCAGCAAGTGGCAGCAGTATTGGAAGGACCAGGTCGCCAACTGGTACGGAATGTTCCTCCACGAGAGCCAGTACCTCGCGCCGGTCATGAGAGACATCGAGGCGATGCTCGAGAGCAGCCAGCGCCACGTCAACGGTGTCGTCACCATGGAACTCCGTCCTTACGGCTTCCAGACCGTCGGTGTCGATTCTCCGGACGACCTTGTCAAGAACAAGCTCGGTGAATATGGCGAAGGCGCCAAGGGATGGACCTCAGATGACGCAAAGGGCTTCATCAAAGTCACTTCCACCGCTCTGCGCGCTTACTACCTGAATCACAAGGACGAGGGCGACCAGCTCGAAAAAGAACTCTAGCGAATGGACAGCAAGATAAAGGTAGGAATCATAGGAGGAGCCGGCTACACTGCCGGGGAGCTCATCAGGATCCTGGTGAACCACCCTGCGGTCGAGCTGACTTTCGTCCACTCCACATCCAACGCCGGCAATCCGCTCTGGGCGGTGCATTCAGGCCTGCTCGGTGACACCGACATGCTTTTCGCTTCTGAATATGACCTCGAGGCGGTGGACGTTCTGTTCCTCTGCTCGGGCCACGGCAAGAGCACCGCATTCTGGGCTGAGAACCAGAGACCTGAGGGACTCAAGGTAGTCGACCTCGCCCAGGACTACAGGGACGAATCATGCGGCTATGTCTACGGACTCCCGGAGATCAACCGTGAGAGAATCCGCAAGGCTGATCTCCTCGCCAATCCGGGATGTTTCGCCACCTGCATCCAGCTTGCCCTCCTGCCGCTCGCGGCTGCCGGCAAACTGAACGCCGAGGTCAACATCACAGCCACCACAGGCTCCACCGGAGCCGGGGTCAAGCCTGGTGCGACCACCCATTTCAGCTGGCGCAACGACAACGTCTCCGTCTACAAGGCGTTCGAGCACCAGCATCTGATCGAGATCGGGATGAATGTCCGCAATCTCCAGCCGGGATTCGATCAGTCCATCAACTTCATTCCTGTCAGGGGAGACTTCTCAAGAGGAATCCTCGCCAGCGTCTACACCGACAGCGACATGACCCTGGATGTGGCCGTGGCCCTCTACAAAGATTTCTACAAGGATGCCGCATTCACATTCGTGGCTCCTTTCAACGTCGACCTCAAGCAGGTCGTCAACACCAACAAGGCTGTCATCTCGATCGAGAAGCACGGAGGCAAGCTCCTGGTCAACTCGGTTGTGGACAACCTCCTCAAGGGCGCTTCCGGCCAGGCCGTCCAGAACATGAACCTCATGTTCGGACTTCCTGAGGACATGGGACTCCGCCTCAAGGCATCAGCATTCTAGAACAAATCATTCAAAGCAGAAGAAATGAACCTTTTTGATGTATATTCACTGTTCGACGTGACTCCGGTCAGGGCAAAGGGAGCCAGGGTCTGGGATGACAAAGGACAGGAGTATCTCGACCTCTACGGCGGACATGCTGTGATCTCAGTCGGACACAGCCATCCTGACTATGTCGCCGCCCTCACGGACCAGCTTGGCAAGATCGGATTCTATTCCAACAGCGTGAAGAACCCTCTTCAGGAGGAACTCGCCCTCAAGCTTGGAAAGGCTTCCGGCTACGAGGACTATTCTCTCTTCCTTGACAACTCTGGAGCGGAGTCAAACGAGAATGCGATGAAGCTCGCTTCCTTCCACACCGGCAAGGACAGGATAGTCGCCTTCCGCAAGAGTTTCCACGGACGCACTTCCGGTGCTGTCGCTGTCACGGACAATCCGAAGATCGTCTCCGCCTTCAACTCACATCACAAGGTCTCCTTCTGCGACCTCAATGATGCGGAAGCAGTTGAGAATGAACTTCTCAAGGGCGACGTGGCCGGAGTGATCATCGAGGGGATCCAGGGATGCGGAGGCATCAACCTCCCGACTGCGGAGTTCATGCAGACTCTCCAGTCGCTGTGCAGGAAGCACGGCGCCATGCTGATCCTCGACGAGGTCCAGAGCGGTTACGGCCGTACCGGAAAGTTCTTCGCGCATCAGTGGTACGGCATCCGTCCTGACATCATCACTATGGGCAAGGGTATCGCCAACGGCTTCCCGTGCGGCGGCATCCTGATCTCTCCTGAGTTCAAGGCCGTCAAGGGAATGCTCGGAACCACTTTCGGCGGCAACTACCTCGCAATGGCGGCCGCAAATGCGGTGCTGGACATCATCACAAAGGAGAACCTTATCGACAACGCGCTCAAGGTCGGAGAGTATCTGCTGGCCAACATCCCTGCTTCTGAAAAGATCAAGGAGGTCAGAGGAAAGGGTCTCATGATCGGTATCGAGTTCAATGAGCCGGTCTCTGAGATCAGAAAGAAACTCCTCTTCGAAAAGCACATATTCACAGGTGTGGCCGGGACGGACATGGTCCGTCTGCTCGCACCTCTCTGCATCACCATCGACGATGCAAAGCATTTCATCGAAGCATTGAAAGACGTATTATCATGAAGACATTTTTCCACGCAAGTGACATCGGAGACATAGCAGCCGCCCTCAAGGAGGCGCAGCAGGTAAAGGCGGACAGGTTCGCATGGAAGAGCCTCGGAGAGAACAAGACCATCATGCTCGTTTTCTTCAACAGCAGCCTCAGGACCCGTCTGAGCAGCCAGAAGGCCGCTCTGAACCTCGGCATGAACCCTATCGTCCTCAACATCGGTCAGGACAGCTGGAAGCTCGAGACTGAGCTCGGCGTCGTGATGGACGGGGACAAGAGCGAGCATCTGCGCGAGGCCATCCCTGTGATGGCAAGCTACTGCGACATCATCGGAGTCCGCAGCTTCGCCGGACTGAAGGACCGCGCCTACGACTACAACGAGACCGTCCTGAAGCAGTTCATTGAATATTCAGGCAAGCCGGTCATCAGCCTCGAGTCGGCAACGGTCCATCCTTGCCA
>JAKSJH010000127.1 GCA_024398315.1 Bacteroidales bacterium | reverse complement strand
GCGTCGCCCAGGACCACAATCCTCTGGTCCTTGCCGCCCGCTGTGCGGGTGAGAGAGAAGCCTGCGTTGAGCTTCTCAGGAGTCTCGGTTGGCGAGTCGATGCTGACAAGGTCGTCACGGAAACCCTCGTAGTCTGACTCGAGCCAGGCCTTGTCGGTCGTCTCGATGAGAGGGCTGATGGCGAATCCGTGGTCATCTCCGGTCTCGCTCAGGGCCACTGCTCCCGGCATTGTCACACGGTGGGCCGCCGGGATGCCGGAAAGTTCCTTGGTCAGCTCCGGACACATCCTTCCCTGCAGCAGGCTTGCCGAGAAGTCTCCTTCTCTCTGGGCAATCTGCCTGTCGGAGACTGTGAGTCCGAGTTCGGCAAGGAGCGGGTCGATGACGGATTTCCTGCCGTAGTCGGTGAGGATGATCATGTTGCCGCCTCTGTCGATGTAGTCCTTGAAGCTGGCGTGCTGTTCCGGGGTGAACTCCTCAGTCGGATCAGCCACGACAATCATCTCGATCCCTTCCGGGACCGGGGCGTCGAAGGTCGCCTGGACGATGTCGAATCCCTGGTTGACAAGGGCGTAGCGTGAGTGCTTCTCGACTGAAAAGTCGGTGTAGTCCTCAAGGCTGGTCCCCTGGAGAGAACGCTCTCCGTTGCCTGTCATGAATCCCACGTAAGGCGGGTCGGTGACCAGCTTGGCCAGGGCGGCTGTAATCTCGCCCTCGCTTGGAATCCTCTGTGTGTCATTGAAATCCCTGAGGAAGGCGACTTTTCCGTCAGCGGTTACAACCTCGCGGGTGAGGGTGTACTGCTCCGCTTCCACTGCATCCTTTCCCTCAAGTTCCTCCACTCTCTTGTACTTCTTGGGGTTGAGGTTGTAGACCATGGAGAGGTAGTCTCTTTTCTGCTCGAGGTCCATGCCGTCGAACTTCGAGCTGGAGAGTGCGGAGTACGGGCAGTCCGAGTAGTAGAAGATGGTGTGCTCCTCGATGTCCGGCTTCGTCAGCATGTACTGCTCGAAGATGGTCGAGTACTGGAAGAAACGGGTGGGAAGGTATGGCATCGACATCTTGTCCAGCATGTTGACGTAGGTGTTGACCGTCAGCTTGCCGTCGATCTTCCTTAGCACATCCTTGCTGTCTTCGGTGATAGAGTTGGCCTTGGTCCGGGTTGTGTCGAGGATGCCGGTGAGCCCCGGTCTGGTGCTGCCGAAGGCGAGTGCCGCAACGCAGGCGGTCAGGGCTGCATACGCCCCGCACCTTGCCGGCAACCTTGTTCCTCTCCTCGGGAACGAGATCCGGAACACGGTCAGAGTGACGAAGATCATGATGATGGTCAGGAAATAGACCAGATCATCGGTGCGGATCACTCCAATCAAGAAGGATGATGTTCTGTCACTTATTGAAATCCAGTGGGTTATGTTTCTGATGAAGTCGTAGCCCGGACCGAGCTTGCTGATGTTCCCTAGAATGGCGAAAGTCGCGAGAGAACCCACTGCGGCCACGACCTGGTAGGATGTCAGCGACGACATGAACAGTCCTACCGCTGAATATGCGCACACGAGCAGGTACAGTCCCAGGACTGCCGTGAGTGCGGGCGCTAGGTCGAAGTTCGGGATGGTGAGCGCTCCGACAGCCACCGACAGGAGCGGCACGATCAGGAGACAGAGGCCCATGACCGCCGAAGCGATGTACTTTCCTGCGACGTACTGGAAGGAAGTGACCGGCGATGAATATGTCAGCTTGATGGATCCGCTCGACAGCTCCCTGGAGATCAGGCCCATCGTCAGCAGAGGGATGTAGATGAACAGTTCGCCTACCACCTTGGACAGGAAACCGTTTCCTCTGAGGTAGACATAGGATGTCAGGGACAATCCGGTGAGATCATTGTAGACTTCAGTGTGGCTCAGCCAGCTGCCGTAGTCCTTGACGAAGCTGATGCCGGTCAGGACCGAGAACACGATCAGGATGAACCATGCTATAGGAGAACAGAACAGGGACCGCAGCTCTGTCCTGGCGACCTGCAGGATTATGCTTGGACTATTCTGCCTTGACATTGTTCTTCAGTTTTCCGGAAAGCTGTGCGAAGATCACGTCGAGAGAGGTGTGGTCGAGGGCGATTTCCTTGAGATGCCATCCTTTCTCCAGACTCTTCTCGACAACCTTTTCGGTGATCTGTTCGTCACCGTCGAAACGTACTCTGAACCGTCCCTGGCTCAGGTCTTCGATGTTGAGGATGTTGCCGATGGCTGCAAGTTCTTCTTTTGCAGGAGGTTCCCCGAAAGTGACAGTAAAACTGTCCGGGACGACATAGTTGTCGAACTCCTTCATCGACCCGGAGAAGACTACCTTGCCGTGGTCGATCATCCTGATCTCGTCGCAGGTGGCCTGAACCTCGGAGAGGATGTGGGTCGAGATCAGCACTGCGTGGTCGGCTGCCAGTTCCTTGATGAGGCTCCTTATCTCCCCGATCTGGTTCGGGTCGAGTCCGTTGGTCGGTTCGTCAAGCACGACGAATCTCGGGTTGTGGACGATGGCCTGGGCTATTCCGACTCTCTGCTGGTAGCCTCCGGACAGGTTCTTTATGAGCCTGTTGCTGAAATGTGCAATCTCGCAGCGGGCCTTGGCAGCCTCGACGGCGGGACGTATCGCAGCAGGCTCCATCCTTCTGAGGACGGCGCAGTGGACAAGATATTCATCCACGGTCAGGTCCGGATGGAGGGGCGGTTTCTGCGGCAGGAAACCGATCTGCTTCTTGGCTTCGACAGGATTCTTCCGCAGGTCGATCCCGTTGATCAGGACATCTCCTTCTGTCTGGTTGAGAACTCCGCAGATGATGTTCATTGTCGTGGACTTTCCGGCTCCGTTTGAACCCAGAAGACCGAGTATCCCGTTCTTCTCTATTGAAAAATTGATGTCCCTGATCGCCCAGTCCACACTGTAGCGGTGGGACAAGTGTCTGACATCTACGATGTTCGGCATGTCTTAGTGTTTCTGAATCGTTTTGTTCCGGCTGAAATGACCGGAATCATGAGCAAAATTAAAAAAAAAATCGGTTTTATGAGAATAAAACACTAATTATTAGTAAATTTGAGAGATTTTTGTATAAATATGGAAAAAATATTCAAACGCGCTGCTTCGCTGCTGGTCTTCGCCGTGCTGGCCGTACTCCTGTCGGCCGGGGCGTCGGCCCAGACCAAGACAAAGGTGACGGGCATGGTCGTCGACGATGATGATGCTCCGATACCGGGGGTCGTGATCTATCCGGAAGGCAACCAGAGCGCAGCGACGATCAGTGACGAGGACGGACGCTACTCTATCTCCGTCGCAGCCAGTGTCAAGACTCTGGTCTTCGACTGCATGGGCTACAAGAAGAAGAACGTCTCCGTCAAGGACGGCACTCTCGTCCGCCTTCAGATCGACGCCGAGATGATCCAGGAGACGGTCGTCACCGGTATCTACACCCGCAAGGCCGACAGTTTCACAGGAGCGGTCCAGACCGTCAATTCCGAAAGCCTCAAGAGGGTCGGAAACAAGAACGTCCTTGAATCCCTGAAGAACATCGACCCTTCACTGATGATACTCGAGAACCTTGAAGCCGGATCGAACCCGAACACGATAGCCTCCATGCAGCTACGAGGAGCCTCATCCCTTGCGATGGAGACATCTTCTCTGAAGAGTAATTTCGCCACTGACGTCAACATGCCTCTCTTCATCCTGGACGGTTTCGAGACCAGCGTGGAGAAGATACAGGACATGGACATGAACCGCGTCGAGAGCATCACCATCCTCAAGGACGCATCCGCCAAGGCCATCTACGGCTCCAAGGGCGGCAACGGTGTCATCGTCATCGAGACCAAGTCGCTTGATTCGGGCAAGACCGCGATCACATATTCAGGCAACGCCACCATCGAGATGCCTGACCTGACGAGCTACAACCTCTGCAACGCCATGGAGAAGCTCGAAGTCGAGAAACGCGAGAACTACTACACGGACTTCTCATCTTCGAGTGAAGTGATGACGGCCATGAGCGTCTATTCACAGCGCCTGAGGAAGGCCCTGGAAGGGGAGAGCACCTACTGGCTTTCAAAGCCTTTGCGGGTCGGTCTCAGCAACAAGCACTCCATCTCCGCCGAGATCGGCAACAAGGAGCTCAAGTCCTTCACTACATTCGCCTACAACAACATCCAGGGTGCGATGAAGGGGTCCGGCCGTGAGATCATCAGCGGCGACATGAACCTTGCCTACCGTCATGCAGGCTGGCAGTTCCGCAACATCATGAGCATCGCCAGCATGAACTCGTCGGAGTCGCCTTACGGCAACTTCTACGACTATGCGCAGATGAACCCTTACTTCAACCCTTACGATGCCGAAGGCAACCTTGTCAGGGTCTTCGACCTCATTCTTCCGGACAAGGACTATGTCGCCAATCCTCTCTACGACGCTTCGCTGAACACAAGGAACGAGAACTCCTACCTCGACTTCACTGACAACTTCTACATTGAATATTCACCGGTCAAGGCTCTCAAGGTGGTAGGCCGTTTCGGAATAGACTCCAAGAAGACCACCGCCGAGGAATTCTATCCTGCCAAGCACAGCAAGTTCTACTCCTCGATTGAGGACACCCAGTCCGAGGACACTGCTCTCAGCAAGGGATCCTACGATGCCACCACGGGCTCCTATCTCCAGTACTCCGGAGACATTTCCGCCCAGTTCAACCAGACATTCAACGAGAAGCACGATGTCTTCGCCACCGCCCAGTACCAGATCGCCCAGACCAAGTACAGGGAGGTGACCAACTACGCCACAGGATTCCCGAACAGCAGGATGTCCGACATAATCTTCGCAAGGCAGTATGCCAAGGACCAGACCCCTACCGGCACGGAGGGACTCAACCGCAACCTGGGCGGCCTCCTTACGGTGGGATATTCCTACGACAACCGCTACATGCTTGACCTTACGGCCAAGGCCAGCGCTTCCTCCGTCTTCGGCACCAACAACCGCTGGGGCCTCTTCTGGAGCTCCGGTGTGGCATGGAACCTCCACAACGAGGAGTGGCTCAAGAGGGAGTGGCTCAAGATGTTCAAGCTCCGTTTCAGTCTTGGTTCTTCCGGTAACCAGAACTTCGCGACGAACAACTCCATCGCAATCTACAACTACTACAACGACCGCTACTACCACGGGGCTTCCGGAGTCTATCTCCAGAACATGGAGAACCCGAACCTGGGATGGGAGGAGAAGATGGACTACAACGCCGGTGTCGACTTCAGGACCAAGGCCATCAACCTTACCGCCGACTTCTACATCGCTGACACCCGCAACCTCGTCTTCTCGCGTACCATCATCCCTTCCACCGGTTTCGGCTACGTGAGCGACAACCTCGGAAAGGTCAGGAACAAGGGTGCCGAGATCGGTCTCTCCTATACTGTCTGGCAGAAGAAGAACTCTTACATCACCCTGCTCTCCAAGGTTGCGCTCAACGACAACCGCATCCTTGAGATCTCGGATGCGATGAAGGCCTACAATGACAAGCAGATCCAGGATGCCGAGGACTCCAAGTCCGACAGGCCTGTGATCCAGTACTACGACGGCATGCCTCTGCACTCGATCTGGGCTGTCCCTTCGCTTGGTGTAGACCCTGTTTCCGGCAATGAAATCTATGTCAGGAAGGATGGTATGGTGACCAATTCGTGGAAGTCTTCCGACATGATCAACTGCGGCTCCTCCGATCCTCTCTTCAACGGCAACTTCGGTTTCAACATGGAGATCAAGGGCATCGGAGCCAGTCTGATCATGACCTTCTACGGCGGCGGCTACAGGTACAACTCCACCATCGTCGACATGATTGAGAACACCAACATCGAGCACAACGTCGACAGACGAATCTTCTCTGACCGATGGTACGAGCCGGGCCAGGAGGCACAGTACAGGAACGGCGCCGGCCAGCCTACCCGCGCCACATCCCGTTTCGTCCAAAGGAACAACGTGATGAACCTCTCGTCCGCAACCATCTACTACGAGTTCCCTTACGAGATGATCCGCAGGATGAAGCTTTCGCGTCTGCGTCTGAGCATCTACGGCAGCGACCTCTACAACTGGTCCACCATCCACATCGAAAGAGGTACGAGCTACCCTTACGCCCGCTCCGTCTCCTTCGCAATCACTGCAACCTTCTAATCTGGACACGGTATGAAAAAGACAGCATATTCTCTGATAACAGCACTTCTCGCCGTGCTCAGTTTCACTTCGTGCAACGGCTGGCTCGAAGCCACTTCGTCCACCCAGTTTCAGGCCGACCAGATCTTCGAGAGCCGCGACGGCTACCTGGATGCCCTGACCGGAGTGTACCTCACCATGGGCAACAGTTCTGTCTACGGGTCCGACATGACCTGGAAGTACCTGGATCTGATCTCATACACCTACAACACATTCACCGGCAGCAAGATGGCCAAATGGCAGAGCCACGAGTACTCCAATGTCGAAGTCCGCGCCGACATCGCTGCCATCTGGCAGGGAGCCTACAACATCATCGCCAACGCCAACATGCTCCTGTCCCGACTGGAAGAAGGCCGCAGCCTCTTCAGCAGCGAACTCGAGTTCAACCTCATCAAGGGTGAGCTTCTCGCAATCAGGGCCTACGTGCATTTCGACCTGATGAGGATGTTCGGCACGACCGGCTTCCTCGGCGAGAACGCCTCCAAGCTCACTGTCCCTTATGTGACCTCCTACGGAATGACAGCCACCGGTCAGCTCACCAACGAAGAGACTCTGGGCCTTCTTCTCGCCGATGTCGAGGAGGCTCTCGAACTGCTTGCTGACGACCCTGTCACCGGTGTCAAGCCGGATGGCTTCGACCAGGGCCCTAATGCAGACGGCTACTGGGACAAGCGTCAGAGGCATCTCAACCTCTATGCGGTCGAGGCTCTTGCCGCAAGGATCCACCACTGGAACTTCAATCTTGACAAGGCTGCTGAATATGCCGCCGAGGCTCTTGAGGGTGCCCAGGCCTCCGGCCTCGCACATTGGCTGGACGTCGATGGCTTCCTTATTACCTACAAGGATGAGGAGAAGGACTGGACCTTCTCGACCGAGCATCTCTTCGGTCTTGAGATCACCGGTCTGAGCAATATGACGATGGGCACTCTCATTCCGGGAAACAGCTCGTCCGATGTCTTCCATCTTTCTAAGGATGCGATGGATTTCGCCTACAATACTCTGGTTTTCATCGACTTGGAAAACGATGACTACTCTGTCTATCAGTTTGATGGACTTCAGGAAGCGTTGGAGGACATCAGAGGCACAGCTGCCCTGTTCAAGTACAATCAGTCAGCCTATGACTGCTACAAGTTCTACGGAACCAGCTCTTCATCAGCGAAGTACCGCAACATCATGCCGATGCTGAAGATGTCTGAGATGTGCTACATACTCTCCGAGAAGTACTTAATGGATGGCGACAACGCCAAGGCATTGGAAATGCTTGATCAGGTCAGGTTGCACAGGGGTGTCCAGGAACCTCTCGGCTCATATAGATATTCGTTCATAGAAATTGAAAGGGAGGCTGCCAAGGAATTCCTCAACGAAGGTCAGGGCGTCTTCTGGCGTAGA
>JAKSJH010000126.1 GCA_024398315.1 Bacteroidales bacterium | reverse complement strand
CCGGCACCATGTCGACAGACAGACTCGACGTAGGCAACCTCGCCGGTGTTTCCAAGATCGGGGAATGCACGCTGCGCGGAGGTTTCAGCGCGACTTACGGACCGGAGGGATTCAGCGCCAGGATAGACTCACTGACTGTGGACAGTTTCGACGCCCTCGGCTACAGCTATTCGAACATCAGGGCTGCTGGAACATATTCAGAGAAAGCCTTCGACGGCAGGCTCGTCTGCCACGACCCCAACCTCAACCTCCTGTTCCAGGGACTTTTCACCCTGTCAGACAAGACCAGCAACGGACTCTACAAGTTCTACGCGAATGTCGGCTATGCCGACCTTCACGCCCTCCACCTGGACAGCAGGCCTGTCTCCAAGGTCAGCGGACAGGTTGATGCGAACTACATGACTGTTTCCGGGAAGGACCTTATCGGTGACCTCGATGTGATGGACCTCGTCCTCGAGGATGAAGCGAGCCGTCACGAAATCGGAGACATCCGCATAAAGTCGCATTCCAACGACGAGATCCACAGGATCAACATCGGTTCCGACTTTCTCACCGGATCATTCGTCGGCACCAAACCACTGACCTCACTGCTGGGAGACATCACTGAACTCACTGTGTCACGTGACCTTCCGGCCCTTCTCAAGAAAAAGGCAAGTACCTGGAAGAATGATGAATATGACGTCACTCTCAATGTCCACGATGCGCAGGACGTCCTGGCATTCTTCAAGCCCGGGCTTTACATCGCCGACAGCACGAAGGCCGTGCTCTCGGTAAGCAAGGACGGAGAAGCGAAGGTTTCCCTGACATCCTCAAGGCTCGCCATAGGGAAGAATTATCTCAAAGGCTTGAACTTCACGGTCGACAATTCCGACGGAAGCCTCAACGGCGCAGCCAGCTGCGAGGAAGCGTCAGCGGCGCTCTTCAGGATGGCCGGATCCACGTTCACCTTCTTCGCCGACGAAGACAGGTTCTCCATGGGATGCACCTATGACAACAGGACAAGGGATGCCAACAAGGGAGAGCTGCACCTTGCAGGCAACGTGGAGAGGTCTGACAAGGGGGACCTTCTGGTACATGCGAGGACGCTTCCGTCATCAATCTGGTACAACGGATCGAAATGGGCGATACCTTCGTCCGGAATAGAAGTCTGCGGAAAGGATGTCAGCATAGAATCATTGTCCGCATCATGCAGAGACCAGTCGATAAGGATAGCAGGAGGTCTTTCACCTTCCCACAAGGATACGCTGGTCATGGACCTCAGCAAGATGGACCTCTCCATCCTGGGCACGAACTCAAGGAAAGACCTTGGAATTGCGGGACTGGCCACAGGAAAGGTGCTTCTCATGTCTCCTCTTGACGGCAGCATGGGTCTGATGGCCAACGTCACCGCCACCGGTACCGAATTCGGCCACAGTCCGATTGGCACGTTCCTGCTCGGCAGTTCGATGGACGAGAACGGTTCGATCCATGTAGTGGCCCGCAACGACATCGACGGCAGGAAGACATTCGACATCAGGGCCGGCTACACCGCCGAAGAGAAAGCTCTGGAAGGCAAGGCTGTGTTCAACTCCCTCGACGCAGGCTACCTCAGGCCGCTTCTCTACAAATTCGTGAGCGACATTTCCGGCACGGCCAGCGGCCAGCTTGACATCTCGGTCAAGGACGGCACGCTCAAGATGGACAGCAAGGACTGCTCTCTGGACAATGCCATGATGCGTATCGCCTACACCGATGTCCCGTACTGGTTCACGGGACCGTTCTCCATCAACGAGAAGGGAGTGTCTCTCAGCGGCATCACCGTAAGGGACAGGAACAATGGTGTCGGGAAGGCCACCGGAGGCCTATCCTGGAACAACTTCAAGAATGCCAGGATGGACGCCAGCATCACCATCGACAGGATGGAGGCCTTCAACATAGCGGAGAACGCAAGCCAGTACTTCTACGGCAACCAGTCCGTCACCGGCACCATAGGGCTCTCCGGTCCTACCAACTCACTGCTGATGGATGTCGACGTCAGGACTGACGGTGACGGTCAGATCCACATTCCTCTCGACTACAATGCCAGCGCAAGGAAGAACGAGCTTCTCACCTTCAAGGAGGACGTGGCCGCGAAGGAAAAGGAAGACCCGTACTTGAGAATGCTGGACAATTTCGGAATGGGGCCGAAGAAGGCCAAGGACCTCAGGATGAAGATCAGGGTGGATGCCGGACGTTCTACAGAAGCATTCGTGGAACTGGACAGAAGCGCAGGCAACATCCTGGCAGGACGCGGAGCCGGAATCATCGACATGGACATACGCCCGAACAGGAACATATTCACCATCAACGGTGACTACACCATCAGCGAAGGAACCTTCCATTTCAATGCGATGGACATAGCCAAGAGGACGTTCACCATCTCCGACGGCAGTACGATACGGTTCAACGGAGACATAATGGACAGCGACCTGGGCATCTCCGGACGCTATTCCACAAAGGCTTCCCTGAGCGCGCTCATCGCCGACACCTCCTCCGTGTCTACCAGGAGGCAGGTCAACTGCGGCATAGAAGTATCCGGCAAGCTGAGAGAGCCTGAGCTGGCTTTCTCGATCGACATACCGGACATCGACCCTACCACGAAATCCAAGGTCGAAAGCGCCCTCAACACGGATGACAAGATCCAGAAGCAGATGGTCGCCCTGCTGCTCTCCGGAAGCTTCCTGCCGGACGAGCAGTCCGGCATCGTCAACAACTCCAACACCCTCTACAACAATGTGGCGGAAATCATGGCGGGGCAGTTGAACAACATCCTGCAGAAGCTTGAGATACCTCTGGACTTCGGACTTAACTACCAGTCATCGGAAAGCGGCTACAACATCTTCGACGTCGCCATCTCCACCCAGCTGTTCAACAACAGGGTGCTGGTCAACGGAACGTTCGGCAACAGGGAATACAGTTCCTCCCGGACAGGCGACGACATGGCCGGAGACCTTGACATCGAAATAAAGATGGACAAGACGGGCCAGCTGAGACTGAACATGTTCTCCCACGCCGCGGACGACTACACCAACTACCTTGACAACACCCAGCGAAGCGGTGCGGGAGTCTCGTTCCAGAAAGAGTTCGACAGCTTCAAGGAGTTCTTCAGGAATCTCTTCAGATGCAAGAGAAAGGCTGGAACACAAGAGTTTCCTGAACGCGAAGAAGAAAAGAAAACCATCATTATCGAATGAAAGAGAAAGGGACACTCTATCTGATACCGTCTCCTCTAGGAGACTATGATCCTTCACAGGTTCTGCCGGTTCCTGTCCTCGAGATCATCCACGACATCCGCAAATATGTCGTCGAGGAAGCGCGGACGGTGCGCCGTTTCCTTTCCGCAGCCGGATTGAAAGGGCACATAGCGGAACTTGAGATGAGAGAGCTGAACGAGCATACGGACCCAAGGACAATCGATTCTTTCCTTGACATGTTCACCGACCCTGACGGAACGCCGGCAGATGTAGGTCTCATCTCGGAAGCCGGTCTGCCGGCCGTTGCCGATCCAGGCGCCCAGCTAGTCGCCCTCTGCCACAGGAACGGGATAAAGGTGGTCCCTTTCGTAGGGCCTTCCTCGCTGATGCTCGGCCTGATGGCCTCCGGGCTCAACGGTCAGAGATTCGCCTTCTGCGGCTACCTCCCGGCCAAGAGCGACGAAAGGAGGAAAGAGATACGGGAAATTGAAAAAAGATCGGCCAGACTCAACGAGACCGAGATATTCATAGAGACGCCTTACCGCAACGATTCGATGCTCACCGACCTGAAGGAGGCCCTCCAGGGCGGCACGCGTCTGTGCATCGCAGCGGACATAACAACTGAGAACGAGACCATCCTGACAAGGACGGTCAAGGAATGGAGCAAGGATCCGTCCTTCACCATAGGAAAGCGGCCTTGCGTGTTCCTGATACTCGCAAAATGACTTTCAAGGATATGGGAAACATATTCAAAAAAATCTGCAGATGGCACGGGACTTCCGGAATCGGGGCCATTGAACTTGAAGGGATGGAGTTCCATGCCTTCCACGGCTGCCTGGAAAAGGAGAAGACTGAAGGGAACACCTTCATCGTGGACTTCTACGCCGAGACTGACGTGCGGACAGCCGGCAGGAGTGACAGACTGGAAGACACCCTGGACTATGGTGCAGTCTACAGGATTGTCGCGAAGGAGATGGAAAAGCGTTCCGACCTGATTGAGAATGCAGCATGGAGGATAGAAGAGGCCATCCTCAATGCATTCGAATCCAGAATCTTCTACATGAAGGTCAGGGTCTCGAAGAAGAACCCGCCTGTCGACGGACCTTGCGCCTGGTCAAGGGTCACCGTTGAATATGGGGACAAGATGCTGGAACCGAACGGCTGATGATTTTCTGAATATGAAGATAGCGTTCCTTACACTCGGCTGCAAGCTCAACTATGCAGAGACATCCACCTACGAAAGAGGCTTCGTGAGCAACGGCTTCGAAGTCGTGGGCTGGGAGGACAAGGCCGATGTCTATCTGGTCAACACCTGCTCCGTCACAGAAAGGGCTGAGAAGAAATGCCGCAACGCCATCAGGAAGGTCCACAGGGTGTCCCCGGAAGCGAAGATCGTCGTCGCAGGCTGTTACGCAGAACTTCGCAGAGAAGAGATCGCCTCCATCGAAGGGGTGGTCCGAGTGTTCGGTGCGAAAGATAAACCGAGGGTGGTCAAGGAAACAGTGGAGATCGTTTCCGGACGCCAGGCCAGCAGCGTGACAACCTCCGGAAAGACTCTGGCGGAGGAATACAAGGAGATCTCAAAAGAGACGATGGCCGCATATTCATCCGAAGAGAGAACCAGGTCGTTCCTCAAGGTCCAGGACGGATGCAATAATTTCTGCGCCTACTGCACGGTACCTTTCGCCCGAGGAGAATCCAGGAACATCACAATCGAGGAGGCCGTGGCCCAGGCAAGGCAGATCGCTGCGACCGGCATCAGGGAGATTGTCCTGACCGGAGTCAACACGGGGGATTTCGGCCGCACCACCGGAGAATCCTTCCTAGACCTCCTCAAAAGGCTCAACGAAGTAGAAGGCATCGAAAGATACAGGATTTCCTCAATCGAGCCGAACCTCATCTCAGATGAGATAATTGACTGGATCGCTTCCGGGACGAAGTTCCAGAAGCATTTCCACATCCCGCTCCAGTCCGGCTCCGACACTATCTTGAAAAGAGTCGGACGGCGCTACACCACCGATTTCTTCGCCCGGAAGATCGAATCGATAAGGGAGAAGATGGGGCCGTTCGTCTTCTTCGGGATAGATGTGATCGCAGGGCTGCCGGGCGAGACTGACGAACTGTTCGAGGAGACATATTCATTCCTCAAGGACAGGATATGTCCCGCCTACATCCATGTATTCCCCTATTCAAGACGCCCCGGCACGGTGGCGGCCATGTGGAAGGACCAGGTCAAGGATTCCGTAAAGACCGAGAGGGCCGCCAGGCTTGAGGCTCTCTGCAAGGAGCTCCACGAGGAGTTCAGGGCCAGGAACGCCGGCAGAACGGAGAAGGTCCTTTGGGAAAGCGACGTCAGGGACGGGATGATGGGCGGCTACACCGGCAACTACATCAGAGTGGAAAGGCCTTGGGACCCTTCGCTCGCAGGTAAGATAGAAGATTATGACATCGGACAAGGCAAGGCTTACATTTCTTGGCACAGGCACTTCGCAGGGTGTGCCGATCATCGGATGCCAATGCGGAGTCTGCAGGAGCAATGACCCCAAGGACAAGAGGTTCCGTTCTTCCGCTCTCATTGAATATGGCGGGCTGACCATCCTGGTGGACGCAGGACCTGACTTCCGCTCCCAGATGCTCAGGCAGGGGGTCCGGCATCTGGACGCCGTGCTGCTGACACATAACCACAAGGACCACACAGGTGGTCTGGACGACCTGCGCAGCCTCAACTACACTGACCGCCGCAGTGCGGACATCTACTGCGAGCAGAACGTCCTGGAAGACCTGGTCCGTGAATATCCCTACGTGTTCAGTTTCCCGAAGTATCCGGGAGCACCCGAGTGGCGCATCCATGTCATCGACGAGAACCCCTTCCTTGCATATTCGAGCAAGGATGCCATGGAACTGGTATGGGTGAGGGGTCAGGGCTACCGCTTCCTCCATCCCGACGGGAGCATGGTCTCGACAGGAGACTGCATTGATGATGTGGTCGACAAGGCCGACACGGCTTCGATGGAACACAGCACCGGTGGCGTGAAGATCATCCCTGTCCGCGGAATGCACGGCAACCTTCCCGTCCTGGGATTCCGCTTCGGTGACATTGCCTATCTGACGGACATGAAGACCGTCCCGGAATCCGAATTCGAGAAGTTGAATGGGCTGAAGCACCTGACGCTCAACACCGTAGGCTACAATCCCCACCATTCCCACTTCAGTTTCGAAGAGACCCTGGAGATGGCGGAGAGAATCGGTGCGGAACACACCTGGCTGACCCATCTCTCCCACACCTTCCCGTCCCACGAGGCCTTCTGCGAGGAGATTGACAGAGCATGCGCCGCAAAAGGCATCCGAGCGGATATCCACCCCGCCTTCGACGGCCTTACAATTGAATGATTACGGCAACGGACAGAAGATCAGTCCTCGTACGGAGGGACCTGGCCGGAGTCGATGAGTGAGCGGAGGATGTCGAGGAAATCAGGCGAGCATTCCACGGCAGGGTTCACGAAGTGCGCATTCAGATCCGTAAGCAGGTAGCGGCCATCCTTTGAAGCAACAAAGTCCAGCAGCATACGCCTGGTTCTCTCACGCAAGGAATCCGAAGAAGCAGAAGCTGAGGAAGAGGGAGACGACCTTCTGGCACGGCAGATGTCGCAGGTGCCGCAGTCACTGGACTCTGTCTGTCCGAAATAGCGCAGAAGGTAGCGGGAACGGCACTCGTCCGTTTCGCTGACATATTCAAGCATCGAGGCGGCCCTGTCATGGTAGGTTTCCTGGAGCATCCGGTAACGGGAAGGCATGAGGTCGACATTCCCCGGTCTGAGTCTGTCGTGATGCAGTATGACCACATCGGAATGGTCTGCAGGCACATAGCTGATTACGTGCTCCAGGGACAATGAATACAGAAGCTGGTGCAGCTGCGGGACGGTCGTGGAAAGGCGGCGGGCCACATATTCCTCGTCAATCGTCGTCAGAAATGCGAAGACCGAAGAGTAGCTGCGCATCAGAACTTCCAGGAGGTCAGCAAGTTTCTTGTCCGAAAGCTCGACATCGTAGAGTGCGCGCCTGTCCACCACGATCCGAACCTTCGTCGCAATGTCGGTCTCTTCCGAATATGTCAGATGCTCGGTACGTTCCAGATACTTGAGGGCATGGTAGACGGGTGAGGGCTGCAGGGCGTTCTTCTGACAGAACTCTTCAATCTTGAATTTCAGCTGACGCCCCTCCCCCGTGTCATAAGGAATCTGGAAAAACAGATGGAGCTTGTGGTAGATGTCCTCGATGAACTCCATCGAAGGAAATGCCACGTCCTCAATCTGCTTCATCCTCCGGACATCAACTCCGTTCCAGCGCTGTACGGCATAGGAGCGCAGACCATCCCTTCCTGCGCGTCCGGCCTCCTGGA
>JAKSJH010000125.1 GCA_024398315.1 Bacteroidales bacterium | reverse complement strand
CAGGATTTGTCAACATCATCGGTAACCCGAATGTCGGCAAATCCACTCTTATGAACGCCCTTGTCGGCGAGAAGCTGTCAATCGTGACAGCCAAGGCGCAGACCACAAGGCACAGGATCATGGGCATCGTCAACACCGACGACTACCAGATCGTATATTCAGACACTCCGGGAATGCTGAAGCCGAACTACAGGCTCCAGGAGGACATGATGAAGTTCGTGGACACCGCCATCGGTGACGCTGACATCATCCTCTATGTCACCGACGTGGTCGAGAAGGCCGACAAGAACCAGGAATATGTCAGCAAGCTCCAGAAGCTTGAGTGCCCGGTCGTCATCGCCGTCAACAAGATTGACATCAGCGACCAGCCGAAGGTGCTCGAACTGATGAAATACTGGCAGGACCTGCTTCCGCAGGCAACGATAATCCCGGTTTCGGCAAAGGAGAAGTTCAATCTGGACAGCGTGCTCAACGCAGTCGTCAGCAAACTGCCGGTCTCCCCTCCTTGGTTCGACAAGGATCAGTTCACGGACAGGAACCTCAGGTTCTTCGCATCGGAGATAATCCGTGAGAAGATTCTGGAGAACTATTCGCAGGAGATTCCTTACAGCTGCGAAGTGGCCGTGGAAGCCTTCAAGGAAGGCAGCGAGCGCTATGAAATCAGCGCCGTGATCTACGTGATGCGCGACTCCCAGAAAGGAATCATCATCGGGAAGGGAGGTTCAGCGCTCAAGAAGGTCGGAACCGAAGCAAGACTTGAGATGGAGGACTTCTTCCAGAAGAAGGTATTCCTCAATCTTTTCGTGAAGGTCGATCCGGACTGGAGGGAGAACCGCAAGGAGCTCAGGAAGTTCGGCTACGAAGAATAGCACCAGTCGCCGCGCCCTGGAATGGCCGGTACCACAATAAAAACCACTGAGGAATGGAAAAGGACGAATGGAACGACATTGACGCCCCTGAGGAGAACGGGAACGAAGAAGAGCTTGAAGAGGCTCCTCTGGATGAGACCGATGTTGCGGCTACCGGGAAATATGACAAGCTGCTGAAGGCTGACAGCAAGAAATTCAAGCTGTCGGGAATGTTCAAGGACTGGTTCCTTGACTATTCCTCCTACGTCATCCTTCAGAGAGCCGTGCCCCACATCGTGGACGGACTCAAGCCTGTGCAGAGGCGCGTGCTTCACGCCATGTACAGGATGGACGACGGCAACTACACGAAAGTGGCGAACATAGTCGGTCAGGCGATGCAGTACCATCCCCACGGTGACCAGTCAATTCTGGGAGCCCTCGTGCAGCTCGGACAGAAAGGTCTTCTGATCGACTGCCAGGGAAACTGGGGAAACATACTCACAGGCGACAGCAACGCTGCGCCACGATACATCGAGGCCCGCCTGAGCAAGTTCGCCAAGGAAGTGGTTTTCGACCCGAAGGTCACCCACTGGATGACATCGTATGACGGCCGCAACCAGGAGCCTACGGAGCTGCCGGTCAGATTCCCGCTCCTGCTCGCCCAGGGAACGGAAGGAATCGCCGTCGGCATGGCCTCGAAGATCCTCCCGCACAACTTCAACGAACTGCTGGACGCATCCATCAGCATCCTCAAGGGCGAGGACTTCACCATCTACCCGGACTTCCCTACCGGAGGCTCAGCTGACTGCAGCAACTACAAGGACGGAGCCCGCGGAGGCAGCGTCAAGGTGAGGGCCAGGATCGAGAAGATAGACAAGAACACGATAGCCATCACGGAGATTCCTTACGGCAAGACTTCCGAAGCCATCAAGGACTCCATCATCAAGGCCAAGGACAAGGGCAAGATCAAGGTCAAGAAGATCGAGGACATGACGACCGACAAGGTCGAGATCATCATACACCTCCCTAACGACGTCTCCCCGGACAAGACCATCGACGCCCTCTATGCGTTCACCGACTGCGAATGCAACATCGCCCCGAACGCCTGCGTCATCGTTGACAGCAAGCCTCAGTTCCTTTCAGTCAAGGACATACTCATCTACGACACGAACCACACCAAGGAGATTCTCCTCTGGCAGCTCAACATCAGGCTCGCCGAACTCGAGGACCTCTGGCACTACGACTCCCTTGAAAGGATATTCTTCGAGAACCGGGTCTACAAGATTCTCGAACAGGACCAGAAGAGCTGGGAGGAGCAGTTGAAGGATGTGTTCGACCAGATGAAGACCTACCAGGACCTTCTCCGCAGGGAGATCCTTCCGGAAGACATCGACAAGCTTGTCGAGAAGCCTGTGCGCAAGATTTCCAAGTTCGACACGAAGGCGATGGACGAGAAGATCCGCGCCATCGAGGAGGAGATGGAGAAAGTGCAGCACGACATCGACCACATCACGGACTACACAATAGCATGGTTCAAGGGGCTCAAGCAGAAGTACGGCAAGCAGTTCAAGCGTCAGACCGAGATCTCGGCCTTCGAGACCATCGCCGTAACCAAGGTCGTGAGCAACAATGCCAAGCTCTACGCCAACTATGAGGAAGGCTTCGTGGGTATCAACATGAAGAAGGACGACAACGGCGTCTACGTCTGCGACTGCTCGGACCTCTCGGAGATAGTAGTGATCGGGAAGGACGGTAAGTACCGCATCACCAAGGTCACCGACAAGGCATTCTTCTACAAGGACCTCCTCTACGTAGGTCTTTTCAACAGAGGGGACACCAGAACCATCTACAACGTCATCTACCGCGAAGGCAAGGGCTCGAACTACTACGCCAAGAGATTCGCCATCACCAGCGTGACCAGGGACAAGGAATACGACATCACCACCGGAGAGGAAGGGTCCAAGATCCAGTGGTTCAGCGTCAACCACAACGGAGAGGCCGAGACTGTCAGGATTAACCTGCGTCCGAGGCCGAAGCTGAAGAAGGCCCAGATGGAATATGACTTCTCCACCCTTGCAATCAAGGGAAAGAACTCCAGGGGAAACCTTGTCACTAAGAATCCTGTCGCCAGGATCCAGCTCAAGAGCAAAGGTGTCTCCACAATCGGAGGGAAGAACATCTGGTACGATGCTGACATCCAGAAGCTGAACGATGAGCAGAGAGGAATGTTCCTTGGAGAATTCGGGCCTGAGGACAAGGTCCTCGCAGTCTTCAAGGACGGAACGTGCTACACGACATCATTCGATGTATCGAACCGCTACCAGGGAGAGATTCTCCGGATCGAGAAGTTCGACCCGGACAAGACATTCACCGCCCTCTACTACGACGCAGGAGCGAAAGCGTTCTATGTCAAGAGGTTCAGTTTCATCCTCAGCGACAACACTCCTGTCTCCTTCATCGCGGAAGGAGCCAAGTCCTACCTCGTGGAGCTTTCCGATGACAGGCATCCTCAGTTCGAGGTCACCTTCGGCGGAAAGTACGAACACCGGGATCCTGAGAACATCGATGCAGAAGAGTACATAGGAAAGAAGGGAATCACGGCCAAGGGGAAGAAGTGCCACCAGTACGATGTCAAGAAGGTACGCTTCATCGAGCCGCTTCACAAGCCGGAAGATGATATGACTGAGGAAGAAGAGACTCCTGAATATTCAGAAATAGCTGAGTCTGAGGAGACTCCTATTGACATCATAACTCCGATGATGGAGGGCGAAGGCGCTAAGCTCCCGGACATCGATGACATCCCTGATGTGGAGGACTTCGAAGAGCCTACCCTATTCTAATCTAACATATTCATGAAAGAAATCATTCTTTCTGGATTCATGGGCTGCGGCAAGAGTTCCATCGGGGTTCTTGTCGCAGAAGGCATTCCCGGCACTGAATTCAAGGATCTGGATGATTTCATCGAGGAGATCAGCGGGAGGAGCGTCCCTGAGATATTCGAAGAGGACGGTGAGGAGGGGTTCCGGCAGATTGAGGAGGCCGCTCTGGATTCGCTCCTGATGATTGACTCCGACCTGGGACAGCGCAGTGTCATCGCCCTTGGCGGAGGTACGCTCTGCACCCCCGGATGCCGCTCCCTTGTGAGGGACAACGGCATCTGTTTCTACCTGAAAGCCTCGCCCGAAACGCTGGAGAAAAGCCTGACTGACTATCCCGGCGAACGTCCTATGCTCGATTCCAAACTGCCGCTGAGGGCCCGGATCGAAGAGCTGCTGGACGAAAGGTCCTCAACTTACGAGGAATGCGCCGACCATGTCATCATGACCGACGGCCGCGACTATCATGAAATAGCTGAAGAGATCCTGTCGCTCGCTGGATGTGGCTTTATCTGCACACAATAAGATATTTATTTTCATATTGTATTGGAATAATACATGGAAATACTTAACTTTGATAGATTAAAACTTAAACTGTTAAAAAAAATTAAGACTCTTAAATATATTCTTAAATATATTTGACTTGCTTGGATGCAAAAATTATTAATAATGATTCATAAACCTGAAGATCGTCCGGGTAACGGATTGAGAAGAAAGTATTCAAAGCTATCTTTAGATGTGGTCAGTATAGAGTCCGAAGGATCTGTCCTGTTGTCTTCGATCAAGGCAGAGAGCGTGGATGTCACCGTCGAAACATTCGATTACGTACAGGATGCTGATGACAATGACTTTTTTAAAGTTGAATTTGAGTGATGAAAAAAAGGTTTCACATACTTCTGCCTGTGCTGACCGCCGCCTTGTTTGTATCATGTCAGCAGAGCCAGTTCAATTCGTCCTCGTCATCCACGAAAATCAATATTGTTGTTTCAGACAGTGAGATGACCAAGGCTTCCACCTCTTCGGAGGAAATACTTTTCTCTGTTCCTTTTGAGGATGAGAATGGCGGCTCTTTTGTCCTTAACGCCTATGTCAGTGACAATTGCTCCGGCCCTCAGACCAAAGGCGTGATAGCCACGAGTGAGAATATACGGGAAAGGGACGGATATAGTTCTTTCCTTACGACTGTGTTCCGTGATGGCGAGACATATGTTGATGAGGAGGGCCAGTCAATGTCCGCCGTCACTGTCAAATACGAAGAGAGCGCATCTGAACAGTCATGGACATTCCTCGGAAGTACGAAAGATGCATATTACTGGCCTGACGACGGGGGTAAACTGACATTCTGCTCATATGCTCCGACAAGCATCACCACTCCTGTGTGGGATCCTGAATACGGAACGGCAAGCTTCAGTTACGAACTGCCGGACCCTGACGATTCCGCTCCTTACAGCGATGCCTCGAATCAACCGGATCTTCTGTTCGCCTGTGATGCGGACCAGACCAAGGACAGTGATGGAGGGTGTGCAAACATTCATTTCCAGCATGCTCTTGTAGGCCTTCGCTTCACCCGCGGAGCGAATCTGAATGACTGCCATATCGAAGACGTGACGCTGGAAAATTTCTATAGTGAGGGTACAGCCTCCTTCAATGTGAACAACACTCCGAAATTCACTTGGAGCGACCAGGCGGAAATCAAGACTTATCGTCAGACTTTTGACGTTGATGTTGACAGCGATATCGATCGTGCTTCAGGTGACACGGCTTCCGGAGAGACGCTTGACCCGACATCAACCGGCGAATATACGTTCCTGATGATTCCCCAGGTACTCCCTGACAATGCAAAGATCTCAGTTTCTGTCACGGGCCGCATACACCCTATAGAGCTCGCAATAGGAAGTCCTGATACCGGCGACACAACAAATGATGCCCTTCTCAAGGATTGGAGCGGTTATGCTGGCAAGATCATTACCCTGCGGGTAGAGTCGACAAAGATGGACCTTGTCCGCATAGAAGTCAGCGATGAGGTGACTGGTATGACTAAGAGTGATGTGGAGATCAAGAATGTCGGCACTGATGGTGTGTTCCTGAGAGTCGCCCTCATCGCGAACGTTGTCAGTGCGGATGGAGTGATTGAGGCTCCTGTAAGCATTGACGACATCCAAGGTGACAGTGATTTCGTGAAGAATGCAAACTGGGCGAACTATTGGTATTACAACTCTGCCGATGGTTTCTACTATTACAAATATGTCCTTCCGTCGAGAACAAGAACCACGTGTGACATCTTCGAGTCGTACACCGCTCCTGACGAACTTCTCACCAGGGACGGCCAGAAAGTGTCTTTCGACATAGTCACCCAGGCGATTGATGCAGGAAAGGATGCAGCATCATATACGACGGATTTTCTGACCAATGCCGGCTGGCCGACCGGTATAGGCATCTCTGCGACAGCATCAGGAATCACTTACTAATTCAAAGGATAGGATGAAAACGAAACATATAATACATAAAGCAATTCTGGTGCTTATTCCATTGTTCTCGACAATGGTGGCATCAGCCGCACTGCCTACTACGGGAGAATGGACCGGCCAGACCTTATCTGCCTCACAGACAGTCAATCTTACCGGCAGTGTAAGCATTTCGGGTACCATTGTCATCCCTAGTGGCGTCACGCTTACCATTAAACCCAACGGAGCCGCCCGCACCATATCCCCAAGAGGATCCGTGGGGGACTTTGACAATCATCTGTTTGACGTAAAGAGCGGAGGGAAACTTGTCATCCAAGGCACCGCCACTTATGGAATCACAATCAGCGGCCGTGCATATTTTGCCGTCAATGAAGACTCGGACCGCTACCTTACAAGCACCAATGCCCTTGTTTCCAGCCCTTCATCAGGCGAGACAGCCAGGTCAACCACATACTCCCTGATTTATATGGAGGGCGGTACTGCCACCCTGACATATGTCACAATACATAACGTCAACAACACATTCAGCACACCGGCTTCCGGCAGCAGAAGATCTACCGGAGTTTTCGGAATCGCGAATAGTACTTCAAATACGATAACGCTGTCCAATTGCCTGTTCCAGAAGATCAAAGCATGGTGCGCACCTGTAGCTTTCTTCAGTACGGAAGCTTCCGGCTCTTTCACAATGAAAGACTGCGAAGTCAAGAACTGCGTATGCGTAAGTAATATGCCAGTGAGTGGTGACAGTGGATGCGGTATCATCAGGGCAATCGGCAATTCCAATGTGGCAATTACCTTGACAAACACCAAAATCCATCATAATTTCGGTCAGTACAGCGGCTCGATACTCCAGGTGAACGGTTGCAGCACCAATTCGAAGCTTGACATCGACGGCTGCGAATTCAATAATAATTACTGCTTTGGTACGGCTCCTTTCGTCTGCTCAGGCAATATCGAATTCAAGAATCATCTTACCAAGATCCATCATAACTATAACGCCGGCACCAGCGGTTATGGGACCGTGTATCTTGCATCATATTCCGGCACCGCTCCCCCGGCAGTGCCAGTAACGCAGAAACAGGTGCTTAACGAATACGTCGAGATTAATAATAACTACGTTAAGGGTAGCGGTGGAGGAGTGAAAATCACTTCACAGGCAAATATCACCCTTGAGGATGGGTCTTCATACATAGTGGAGCTTGACGGAGTAAAAATTCATCACAATGAGGCTACGGATAACGGTGGCGGTCTGCATTATGGAAATAATTATACAGGTTCGGATATTTCGGTGTCATTCGCTTTCAAAAGCGGAGAAATCACCGATAACACAGCCGGCGGCAACGGTGGAGGCTTATGGTTGAGTAAGGTCAACTTCAATTTCATCGGAGGGAAAGTCGACAATAACACAGCCGGGAATCACGGTGGCGGAATATATATTACGAATGGCACCGTGAATTTCACTGATG
>JAKSJH010000124.1 GCA_024398315.1 Bacteroidales bacterium | reverse complement strand
CCGGAGCCGAGCGTCCGGTAGCGGGAGACCATGAGCACTCCATTGCGCACAGCAATTCCGAGAAGGGTTATGAATCCGATGGTTGACGGGATGCTGATCACCCCGGAAGAGACCCGGACGGCGAACATTCCGCCAATCACGGCGAAAGGAAGCGAGCAGATCACCAGAGCGGCGAGAGACACATCCTTGAACTCCAGATAAAGAAGAATGAATATCACGACAAGTGCCAGGACGGTCGCCAGCGCAAGTGTGCGGTTCGCACTGCGCGAACTCTCGAACTGGCCGCCATATTCAATCCTGTAGCCTTCAGGGAGGTGTATTTCGGACTCGATTGTCTTACGAACATCTTCGACGACGCTGCCGACATCCCTTCCGCTCACATTGGCTGAGACGACGAGCTTCCGCTGCACGTTCTCGCGTGACACGGAACTTGGTCCGCTTGTCGAAACTATCTCCGCAACCTGAGAGAGAGGCACCTTCCCGCCGTCGTGAGTGTCTATCAGAGCGTTCCTCACCCCTTCGACGGACTCAGTGTAATCGCTTCCCAGTCTCAGCACAACGTCAAAGCGGCGCTGTCCCTCGTAGATGTCGGAAATCTTCTCTCCCGAAAAAGCCAGCGAAACGAACCTGTTGAACTCCTCCATGGTTATCCCGTACTTCGCAAGAGCGGTCCTGTCGGCCCTTATCTGGAGCTGCGGCGAGTCAGTGATCTGCTCCACAGCCACATCGACAAGGCCCTCGATGCCGCTCACCGCCGATTTGACCGAATTGCCGGTCATCAGCAGAGTGCTCAGCTCAGGTCCGAATATCTTGATGGCGATGGCGGCCTGGGTGCCTGAGATCATGTGGTCGATCCTGTGGCCCAGAGGCTGTCCCACGGTGGCCGCTATTCCAGGCACTCCGGCAAGCTTGTGACGCATGTCGTCAAGGATGGCGTCTCTCCCCCGCTTCGAGATCTCGAAACCGACTTCCAGTTCGGAACTGTTCGACGTCTGGGAATGTTCGTCAAGTTCTCCCCTTCCCGTCCTCCTGGCCGTCTTCGTGACTTCGGGAATCTCCATGAGTGCCTTCTCCATCATGTCACCCAGTTCATCGCTGACCTCAAGGCTGGTCCCCGGCGCGCTCACGGCCGCAATGGTCGCCGAACTCTCCTTGAAACTCGGGAGGAAGGCGCTGCCCATCGAAAGGAATGCCGCAACTGCCAGGGCACAAAGCACTGCGACCCCGGCCATCGACACTTTCTTGTGGCGGAGAACCCAGTCCAATGCCTTGGAATATTTCCGTCCCAGTAAGGCGGAGAAAGGTTTGTCCTTCTCGTTCCTGTCAAGATAGGCGTCATCGGACAGCATCACCCTGCAAAGAAGAGGTGTAAGAGTCATCGCAACCAGCAACGACATCGCCAAAGAGATTACATAGGTGATGCCGAGAGGTTTGAGGAGCCTGCCCTCCATTCCGTTCAGGAAGAAGAGCGGCGTGAAGGCCACTATTACGATCAGCGTCGCATTGATCATCGAGGACCTGATCTCACTCGACCCATCGAAGACCACCTTGAGGACATCCTCCCTTTCGGCAGCAGGAAGCGAGTGATTCTGCCTGAGTCTCTTGAACACGTTCTCCACATCGATGACCGCATCGTCCACCAGAGAGCCTATCGCTATGCACATTCCACCGAGAGTCATCGTGTTTATCTCGATTCCGAGCAGATGGAGGATGATCATCGTAGAGAGCAGCGAGACAGGGATGGCCACAACGGAAATCACTGTGGTTCTGAAGCTTCCGAGGAAAAGGAAGAGAATCAGTATCACGAACAGAGCGCCTTCCAGAAGGGCCTCAGTCACATTCCTGACAGAAGATTCGATGTAGTCGGCCTGACGCAGGACCCTGGTGTCCATCACGACATCCTCCGGAAGGGTCTTCGCAATCTCGTTCAGGTTCTTCTCTATCTGGGAGGTGACCTTGAGGGTGTTGATGTTAGGCTGCTTGCTAATCGACAGGAGAACGGCAGGCTTTGCGTTCATCGACGCCACTCCCATCCTGACAGCAGCCCCTATCTTCAGTTCAGCGACATCCGAAATGACTACCGGATTGTCACCGTTCATCTTCACAAGAGTCTGGCCGAGATCCTCCAGATCAGTGGAGCGTCCGATCCCCCTGAGAGCATATTCATTGCCGAAATCCCTTATCACTCCGCCGTCAGAATCCCGGCTCAAGGATGCGGCGGCCTTTTCAAGATCCTCGAAAGTGACCTTGTAGAAGAGCATCTTCTGCGGGTCCGCAAGAATCTGGTACTGCTTGTAGTCTCCACCGATGACGGTCACCTGAGAGACTCCTCCGGTAGCGAGGATTGCAGGCTTGACAATCCAGTCGGTCAGTGTACGCAGCTCCATAGGAGATGTCTCCCCTGTGGTTGACTGGAGCCCTACGAAAAGGATTTCGCCCATTATGCTGGACTGAGGAGCCAGCACAGGAGTGACGTTGTCAGGCAGGCTCTCCCCGAGGGAGACAAGTTTCTCGCTGACAATCTGGCGGGCCTTCAACGGATCCATCCCCCAGTCGAACTCGACCCAGACGAACGAATTGCCGAAACGGGAATTCGATCTGACGCGGCGCACCCTTGTCGCCCCGTTCATCGATGTCTCGATAGGGAAAGTCACCATCCTCTCCACATCTTCAGCCGCCATCCCATAGGCGTCGGTCATAACCACAACGGTCGGGGCGGTAAGGTCAGGGAACACGTCGATGTCCATCTTCATCGCCGCGATGACTCCCCCGGCAACAGCAAGCACAGCCCCCGTGATGACGGCGAGCCTGTTCTCTATCGAGAATCTTATCAGTTTGTTGAACCAGTTCATAGTCAGTCTAATGTGTGTGTCCGGCATGTGGGTCGAGGGCTCCCGAAGCCTGGGCGAGCTTGACCAGGACAGCCCCTTTGGTGACCAATCTTTCTCCACCCTGCAGGCCTTCCCGGATTTCAGTGCGGAGTCCGTCAGAGGCGCCGGGAACGACAGGGACCTTTTCGAAATATTCAGGAGTCAGCTGCTTGTAGACGAAGAAGTTGCCAAGTTCCTCAACAAGTGCGGAAGAGGCCACGGTCACGACCGGAGCTTCTCCGGCTGTCTTCACCCAGACCTGGACGAAAGAACCTGGGATGAAATCCGCCTTGTTGTCGACTGAGAATGTGACCGGGACAAGCGGGTTGTCCTGACTGACCGCACTGCCAGGTCCTATCGCAGTGCCTCCCGGAGCCTCGAGAGTCCAGGCTGTGTCTCCGTTCATCGGCTTGAATGTGGCTCCGGTGATGTTCTTCAGGCTACCGAGATACCTTGGCTGCACTTCGGCCACGAGGTTCAGTTTCCTGCTTGAAGAAACCGTCGCGATTCTCTCGCCGGTGCGCACGAACTGGCCGTTCGTCACGCGGACCTCGGTCAGGCAACCATGGATCGGAGAGACCAGATTCTGGCCTTCCTTACTGAACTTCAAGCTGTTGAATCTAGCCAGAGCGGACTCATATTCGGCCTTGGCTCTCTGGAGTTCGCTTTCGGAGACTATGCGGTCCTTGCTGAGCTTGAGCTTGCGTTCATATTCACTTCTGGCGAAGTTGCATTCGGATTCAGCCTCTGCGTAACGGACAGCCGAGTTACCTTCCACCATGCCGCTTCCGACGATTCTGCAAAGAGACTCGCCTTTGCTGACTTCGCGTCCCTCTATCAGGGAACCACCTGGAATAGAGACTATTCCATCAACAAGAGCAGAGACAGAGGCCTCCTCTCCCTGGGACGGCATCACCCTGGCCATGGTCTTGATGACCCGTCCGAAAGGCTCGATCCGGCATTCCTCGGTGGCGAAATCCACCTTCCAGCTCTTCTCTTTCGGGAAAGCCGCACCGTTGCTGCTTTTCACCTCGAGGGATTCCGCATATTCATGGGCCTCTTCCTCCTCCCTGAAGGACTTGACCGGGACGGTAAGAGTGTCCCCTTCGACAACAAAACCGATGCTTCCCTCGCCTTCCGCATCAGGAGTGAAGGATAGATTGAATATTCCAGGAGTTCCTGATGGTTCAGCGGAGGTGCTCATGACGGAATCGCCCACCTTCAGGAAGGCAGTGACGTTGCTTCCTGAATATGGTTTGAAGTCTTCAAGGCCAGTGACATGGCACAGCACGGGGGCCTCCTCCCCCACAACAAGAGGATGGGATTCAGCGAATATCTCCCAGTCAGATGAATATGAGGTCAGGACAAGGACCGGCTCGTGTTCATGAGCTTCACCTTCGTGGTGGTGGTCATTGCGGGCATTGTGACAGGCGGGCAGAAGCGCCACTGAAACAGCCAGCACAATCGGCAGCATACGATGTTTCATGGAATGTTCAATATGGATTGATGGATTGTTGGAATACGGTGAAAGCGGCCTTCCGACAAGAAGGTCGAGCGCCGTGCATGTTGGATATGCCGGCAGTGTCTATGCTGCAGGAGGTGCCCTGAGCGCGCCCGGTGAAAGGACCGGGCATTCCAGCAGAGGCGGAGGGTCGGAACCGTATTCAATCCTGCCGGTCTGCGGGAGGAACAATGTCAGCACGTCCACCGGCGGTTGGACCACCGCCTCCAGAGGCATCGGCGGGAAGACTCCGGCAAGGGTGGCCGGAGAGATGCAGATGCTGTCATACTGACTTTCACTGTGAGTTGGGATATGATGATGCGACTCGTCATCGCAGTCCTGGTTGAGGAGACCGCAGCAGACAGGGCCGAAGGAGTCATGGCTTTCATGCACATGCGGAATGGACGCATGTGCGAAGAACACAAGGTAAAGGACCAGGAAGGTCAGAGATATGCCGGACTGCCTTTGCATCAAGGCAAAAATAGAAAATTTTACTGAATATTCATATTCAGCCAAGAAAGAGTTACAGGAAGAGGAGCATAAGCAGCTGCGCCGAGATGACACGTACGAACATCGAAAGCGGATAGGCTGTTGCGTAGGCTTCGGATGCTTCGTTTTCGTCCGACGCAGAATTGACATAGGTCAGAGCCATCGGATTCGCCATGGCGGCACAGAGCGTACCGGCGGTCCTGGCGTAGTCCATCTTTCCGAAACGTGTCTGGATGAAGCCGCAGATCAGGACAGGCACGACCGCTATCAGGAGGCTCACAAGAATCCAGATGAGGCCGTTCATGCAGAAGACGGTGTCGACGAATCCGTGGCCGGCCTCGAATCCCAGACAGGCCAGGTACATCACGATTCCCATCTGACGGACCATGAGATTCGCGCTTCTGGTAGTGTAGGTGGACAGATGGATGCTAGGGCCGAACGCTCCCGTGAGGATGCCGACTGTGATCGGTCCTCCAGCGATTCCAAGCTTGACAGGAACGGTCATTCCAGGTATGCTGATCGGAATCATTCCCAGGACCACGCCCAGGACTATGCCGACGAAGACAGCAACAAGATTTGGCTTGCTGAGTACTTTCTCCTCGTTGCCGAGGATTTCCCCGACCTTGGAAATAGCTGATTCCGTGCCGACTACGGTCAGACGGTCACCCAGCTGAAGCCTGAGTCCGGGATAGGCCACAAGTTCGATTCCCGCTCTGGCGACTCTGGTTATGCTGATGTCGAACGAATTGCGCAGATGCAGGGATCCGATCTTCACGCCGTTCAGGTGGCTCTTGGTGACCAGCACATGCTTGGAGTCCAGATTGCTGTTGTCGATGTTGTCCCAGTCGATGTCAGGACGGTTCCAGTCCGTGGATTCCTGCTGGCCGAATATGATCTTGAACTGGTCGACATCATTGCGGTTCAGCACTGCGAGAAGATGGTCGTCCTTCTCGATGGCGACCGATGCAGACGGAATGATGATCTTGCCGGCCTTCCAGATACGCGAGATTATGATGTGCTTCGGAGTCAGCTTAGAAATCTCATCGAGAGTCATCCCGAAGACAGCCGGATTGCTGACATGGAATTCTGCGATGTAGGTGTCCGACACAGTCTCTCCGCCACGCACCTTGTCCTTGGAGAATTTCCGGAGGACTATCATGGCCACAAGAACTCCCAGCACACCGAAAGGATAGGCGACGGCACAGGCCGAGGCCATGTTCTTGGCCTGAGAGAGAGCCCCTGGATCTGCTTCCAGAAGGCTTTGCTGGGCGGCTCCCAGCATCGGCGTGTTGGTAGCGGCTCCGCAGAGGAGACCCATCGAATCCGGGAAGCTGATGCTGGTCGTGAAGTAGATGATGAATGCCGAAACGGTCGTGAGGACTATCGCCAGCATAGCATAGAGGTTCAGCCTGAGACCGCCTTTCCTCAATGATGTGAAGAAACCGGGGCCGACCTGGACACCAAGCGAATAGACAAAGAGAATGAGGCCGAAGTTCTGGGCGAACTGGAGCATCTGCGTCTGGCTCTGTATGCCGAGACGGTCCGATATCTCTCCTGCGAATATTCCGAAGAAGAACACGAAGGCGACTCCGAGGGAGACACCCTTGAACTTTATCTGACCAAGAGCCAGCCCGGCAGCCGACACAAGGGCTATCAGGAGAACCGTCTGAAGATAGGACGGTTGAGAAAACAGATCAGTGAACCATTCCATTCAGGGGCGCAAAGTTAGCACATTTGCAGTTAATAGGCAACCTGAATATATCTACTTAACTATCAATATATTAGGTACTTTTCGAGCTCCTGCATGGTCGAACCTGCTGTTGTCGCAGGGATGGTTGATGATGCCGGTCCGGTCTGTCCACAGGGCCGACGAGCCTCCTCCGTCGAAATTGATGGCATCCTCCATGCCGAACCACTTTGCGATAAGGTACAGTTCGGAGATGCTTGCACCGGCGGCTTCACCGTGGAACCTTCCGTCCACCACTATGATGTAAACGGTTCTCCCGTCGTCGGTCAATCCGATGAAGCTGCGCGGATGCCTTGTCTTTGCAAACGAACCTTCCGGATCGAAATTACCGACCTCACCGTCTTTCATGATGACCGGACCGGAAGCAAGAGTCGTGTAATAGTCTTTTGTGTAGGTATCGAGAGCGGACGGATCGTAGTAGAGGATTTCCATTTTCCTGCCGTTCTTCTTCGGGATGGCGAGGAGTCCGTCGGAACGGCTCCTCTCCCACTCGTCAGTGCCGGATATTGCCTGATGCCTCTGGCTGAAGAAAGTGGCCGGCTCCAGAGTACGCATGTTGAAGAAACTGCCGTTCATGGCGAACCTGGCGTCAGCCCTCATGGCCAGAGTGTCAGTCGAAGACGCCGACTCTCCGGGAGCATGGACGAAACTGGTGTGGAAACGTCTTGCAGGATAGCGTACGACGGGGATGCTCTGGACGCTGTCGAACAGACGGACCTGGGCGGAACCGGCCTGGGCCCCTTTCCCGCGATCCTGCCACTGCCAGTCTATGCTGGAGAAAGCAACTGAATCCGCATCCTGGGCGTAAATGGCCGGAGAGCAGAGGACTGACAGGGCAATTGCGGCTGCCAGAGATGATAAAGTCCTGATATTCATTGAATGTGTGTTATTTTTTCTTTGGTTTCTTCGAATGGCGGTGCTTCGGAAGGGCGGGCTTCGACTTGATCTTCGTCCCCCTGTCTATCTGCTCGTCGGTGGCAGGTGTCACCCTTATCGGGCGGCCCTTGAGCCTGATCGTGCTGAGTGTGTCGATGACCTCTTCGGCCCGG
>JAKSJH010000123.1 GCA_024398315.1 Bacteroidales bacterium | reverse complement strand
CTTTCTTTGCCATAACTCAAACTGATTATTTGATTTCACGGTGAACAGTCACCTTATGGAGGTAAGGATTGTACTTCTTACGCTCAAGACGCTCAGGTGTGTTCTTCTTGTTCTTGGTTGTGATGTACCTTGAGATTCCAGGTACTCCGCTTTCCTTCTGCTCAGTGCATTCGAGGATGACCTGCACCCTGTTTCCTTTTGCTTTCTTTGCCATAACTCAATGGATTTTTAAACAAGGCCTACATAACCTTTGTCCTGAGCCTCTTTGAGAGCGGCGTCAAGACCCTTCTTCTCAATGGTCCTCATTCCTTTGCAGGAGACCTTAAGTGTGATGAACCTCTGCTCAGCCTCTGACCAGAACTTCTTGGTCTTCAGGTTGAGGGAGAAATCGCGCTTTGTACGGAGCTTTGAGTGAGCGACGTTGCAGCCGATCATTCTCTTTCGTCCTGTAATTTGACAAACTTTTGCCATGATATAATACTTTTTTATTGATTCAAAATGGTTTGCGGGGTTGCAAATTTCGGGATAATGTTTCAGAATTGCAAGAAAACTAAACAAATTTGAAAAATCTGCCCCACCGTATGTTCTTAGGGAACTTCTTACCGGCATCGGTGGAAAGCCATATAAGTGAAGGCCTTCCGACGATGTGGTCCTCTGGAACGAATCCCCAGTACCTTGAGTCCAGGGAATTGTGCCTGTTGTCCCCCATCATGAAATAATAGTCCTGCTTGAAGGTGTAGCTTGAGGTCTCCTCTCCGTTGATGAATATTCTCCCGTCACTTCCAACCTCAAGGTCGTTGCCCTCGTAGGCTGTGATGATCCTGCTGTAAAGAGGCAGGTTGGAGGAATCAAGTGTCACGGCAGCGCCCTTGGCCGGAATCCACAGAGGTCCGAAGAAGTCCCTTGTCCATCTGTACTCCTCCACGAACGGGAATATGCTCAGATAGGAGTCCGGATAGTCCGGAGGATAGGCATCAAGCTGCGGTTCTGCGCTCACGAAAGCCGGACACTTCTTGAGTTCGTCCAGCATCGATGACGTGAGAACCATCGACCTGTAGCCAGGGAGGGTTTCATCGAACGACACATAGTCCGGGTCGATGCCAGCGGCGGAAAGCGTCCTGGAATTGATTCTCTGGCCGTTGGTCACCACAGTGTAGTCCAGCTGGACTCCAGGGTAGACCTCCTGCTGCTCGCCGTTGATCCAGACAAGTCCGTCCCTTACTTCAAGCGAGTCACCTGCGACAGCGACGCATCTCTTTACATAATGGTCCTTCTTGTCGGTCGGACGGACCTTGAGAGGTCCTCCGTGCTCGATGGCGAAACCTTTCCCGGCATTCCTCACCCAGTTGTAGTAATCTTCCGCAGGATAACGCGTGAGGACAGTGTCACCGTTAGGAAAATTGAACACCACACAGTCTCCTCTGCGAACTTCGCGGAAACCTTTCAGACGCTTGTAGTCTCTCTGGATGAGGGTCGAATAGGACTCCTTGCCCATGAAGACGTTGTGGGTGAAAGGAATCGTAAGCGGGGTCTGCGGCAGTTTCGGGCCGTAGGCCAGCTTGCTCACGAAGAGATGGTCACCGGTGTAGAGGGTGCTTTCCATTGAAGAGGATGGAATCTTGAAGGCCTGGAAGAAGAAGATATTGATGAAAGTCACGACGATGACGGCGAAGATGATGGCATCGAGCCAGTCAAGCCAGACATTGCGCTTCTCCCCTTCCTTGTACTCTTTCTTCCAGAACGCCCACTTCACCTTGCGGGTGATGAAGACGTCGAAGATTACAACAAGTCCGAAGAGCCACCAATAGTTCCCGAGCCAGATGACCCACAGCACATAGAGGAGGGACCAGAAGCCCATCCTTGCCCATTTGTTGTGGTATATGTCCTTCAAGCTCACCTTACCAGACTATTTTACAGAATTGACGATTGCTTCGAAAGCCTGAGGATTGTTCATGGCGAGGTCGGCGAGAACCTTGCGGTTGAGACCGATGTTCTGCTTTGCGAGCTTGCCCATGAACTGAGAGTAGCTGATGCCGTACTGACGTGCAGCAGCATTGATTCTCTGGATCCAGAGTGCACGGAAGTTGCGCTTCTTGGCCTTGCGGTCACGATAAGCGTAGGTGAGACCTTTCTCGTAGGTGTTCTTCGCTACGGTCCAGACATTCTTCCTTGAGAGGAAGTTACCGCGAGTTCTCTTGAGAATCTTCTTGCGGCGAGCCCTTGAGGCTACTGAATTGACTGATCTTGGCATAATTTGATCTTTTTCTGGAGGCAGTGACCGCTTTTCATGCGGTTCTTCTTACTGCTTTCCAAGTTAAACATTGAGAACTACAGGACAAGAAGCTCTTTTACTCTCTTGACGTCATTCTTCTCGAGAATGGCGAAATGATCAAGATTTCTTTTCTGTTTCTTGGTCTTCTTGGTGAGGATGTGGCTGTGATAAGCATGCTTCCTCTTGATTTTTCCCGATCCGGTAAGCGTGAAGCGCTTTTTGGCACCGGAGTTGGTTTTAAGCTTTGCCATTGTTTGTTGATTTTGAATATTAATATTGTTTCCGCATCCGCTGCGGTCACTTTTTCTTTATCGGGGCTATCATCATAGTCATCCTCTTTCCTTCGAGAGCAGGCATGTTCTCAGCCCTTCCGAATTCTTCAAGTTCGACGGCGAAACGCAGAAGCTGCTTCTCGCCCTGGTCAGCGAACATAATCGACCTTCCGCGGAAGAAGATGGTCGCCTTGACCTTGGAGCCCTCGGAAAGGAACTCCTGGGCATGCTTGAGCTTGAACTGGAAGTCGTGCTCGTCCGTGTTCGGTCCGAAACGGATTTCCTTGATGACAACCTTCGAGGCGTTCTGTTTCATCTCCTTGGCTTTCTTCCTCTGCTGGTAGAGGTACTTCTGATAGTCAAGGATCTTGCAGACAGGAGGATCCGCCTTTGCACTGATCTCGACCAGATCGAGACCCAGCTCGTCAGCCAAAGCCATTGCCTTGGAAATAGGATAGATTCCCTGCTCCGGGATGTTATCCCCGACCAGACGTACGGAAGAGGCTGTAATCTCTTCGTTGATGTTCAGTTCATCCTCCGCTTTCTGACGGACAGGACGCTGTCCCTTGACAAAAGGAGGTCTGGTGCCGGCAGGTCTGCTGGCTGTGGACGGTTTTGGGCCTGAATATGTTCTCGGCTTGTAAGGCATTTATTTAAAATAAGTTAATAATCTCCTATCTGTTATGTTGCTGTTGTTGGGTCCCTACTCCAGTTCCTTGGCCGTTTCAGCCTTGAACCAGGAGACGAACTCCTCTGCTTTCATCACGCCGGCATCGGCGCCTTCCCTTCTGACAGAAACCGTGCCATCGGCGGATTCTTTCTCTCCGACGATGACAAGAACCGGAACTCTTAACAGAGAAATTTCGCGGATTCTCTTGCCAAGCGTTTCGTTTCTGTCGTCTATTGAGGTGCGAATATCGGAATTATTAAGCAATTCACAAACTTTTTTTGCATAATCAGCGAATTTTGCGCTGATTGGCAGCACTTTGACCTGATCCGGAGCAAGCCAGAGAGGGAAGTGTCCGCCTGTGTGCTCAAGAAGGACGGCGGTGAACCTCTCGATGGAACCGAACGGAGCCCTGTGGATCATCACAGGACGCTTCTTGCTTCCGTCAGCGTCAGTATATTCAAGCTGGAACCTCTCAGGCAGGTTGTAGTCCACCTGGATGGTGCCGAGCTGCCACTTGCGTCCGATGGCGTCCTTGACCATGAAGTCGAGCTTAGGACCGTAGAATGCAGCCTCGCCGTATTCCACGACAGTCTTCAGGCCCTTGTCGGCGGCCGCCTCGATGATGGCGTTCTCGGCCTTCTCCCAGTTCTCATCGCTTCCGATGTACTTCTGCTTGTTGTTCGGATCCCTCAGGGAGACCTGAGCGGTGTACTTGTCGAACTTGAAGATCTTGAACACGTAGAGGATAAGGTCGATGACCTTCTCGAACTCGCCCTTGAGCTGGTCAGGGGTGACGAACATGTGGGCGTCGTCCTGGGTGAAGGAGCGGACACGGGTGAGTCCGTGGAGCTCGCCGCTCTGCTCGTAGCGGTAGACGGTTCCGAACTCGGCGAACCTCAGAGGAAGGTCCCTGTAGGATCTTGGAGACGAACGGAATATCTCGCAGTGATGAGGGCAGTTCATAGGCTTGAGGAGATATTCCTCACCCTCCTGCGGAGTAGTGATCGGCTGGAAGGAGTCCTTGCCGTACTTGGCGTAGTGGCCGGATGTCACGTAGAGGTCCTTGCCTCCGATGTGAGGGGAAACGACCGGGAGGTAGCCGTACTGCTTCTGCTTCCTGCGGAGGAAGCTTTCGAGCTCGTATCTCATGACAGAGCCCCTAGGGAGCCAGAGAGGAAGTCCCATTCCGACTCTCTGTGAGAACGTGAAGAGCTCCATCTCCTTGCCGAGCTTGCGGTGGTCCCTCTTCTTCGCCTCTTCGAGGACGACGAGATATTCATCAAGCATCGACTTCTTAGGGAACGTGACACCGTAGATGCGGGTGAGCTGCTCCCTCTTCTCGTCACCTCTCCAGTAGGCTCCGGCGAGAGACATGATCTTCACGGCCTTGATGCACTCGGTGCTGCGGAGATGAGGTCCGCGGCAGAGGTCGGTGAAGCGGCCGTTGGTGTAGTAGGTGATCGAACCGTCGGCGAGGTCGCTGATGAGTTCGCACTTGTATTTCTCTCCCTTTTCCTGGAAGTGCTTCATGGCCTCTTCCTTAGGGACATCGATGCGGACGAACTCCTGCTTTTCGCGGGCGAGTTCGAGCATTCTCTTTTCAATCTTTGGGAAATCGGCATCGGTGAGCTGGTTGCCGCAGAGGTCCACGTCATAGTAGAAACCGTTCTCGATGGCAGGTCCGATACCGAACTTGATTCCAGGATAAAGATCTTCGAGAGCCTCTGCCATGAGGTGCGATGAGGAATGCCAGAAAACCCTCTTGGCATCGTCGTCGTCCCATTTGAGAAGCATGATGGAGCAATCAGAATCGATAGGGCGGTTCAGGTCCCTGACCTCACCCTTGCCGATGGTGGTGTCACCGGCGGCCTTGACTGCGACCGCAAGGACCTCCTCAGCCAGACGAGGGCTGATGCTGCTTGCAATCTGATAACCTGTCACTCCGTTTTCGAAGGCCCTGACACTACCGTCAGGAAATGTAATGTTGATCATAAAAAACTAAAATAAATTGGTCTAACCAGTATTTACAAACCAAGTACTTTAACTTGGCTAGCCATATTGTTAGCTAAGCTGCAAAGTTACGAATTATTTTCCTATTTTTGCATTTATAAGAACATACAGCCATCATGAAGACAGATTTCTCATCCGGAGCCAGCTGGAACAGCGCCGCCAAGGCAGGACTTGTCATGGGACTTGCCACAATAGCATTGATGCTCGTAACGAGCCTGACCGGCAAAGTCGAAGGGATGCTGGGATGGACGCTGAACTGCATCCTCACAATCCTCAAGATCACCGTCTGCATAGTCCTGTTCAAGAAACTGATGACCAGATTCGCGAACGCCTTCAAAGACGTAACGACCAAGGGCCTCTACAACTACGGATTGAAGATTGCCCTGCTTTCAGCCATCATCGTATCAGCCTACATGCTCATCACGCTGACGCTGACCGACCCGGAAGTTTTCAATGAGGCCATCGCACAGGCCATGGAGACATATTCATCAATGCTTGACTCCAACGAAATGGCAGCAATGGAGAACATAACCTCGAAGCTGCCTGCGGTCATGTTCTTCTTCAGCCTGGTCTACTGCTTCATCTGGGGATGGATACTTTCAGCAGTGTTCAGCCGCTCCATCGTCCCTGACGACCCGTTCTCAGGAAGCGACAACTAAGAAGCTGTTTTGAAATGGTAAACTTTATTTCTTATGAATCTTTTTGGTCTGAATTTCCTCTTTCATCAGTCACATAGCTACTGCTATGCTCCTTCTTCGAGAGAAAATTCATCCTCAAAAATCTTCTATAACAAATTTTGTCAACCATTTCAAAACAGCTTCTAAGAAGGAAAATATATCACACAATGGAATATTCAAAGGACATAACCATCATCATTCCTCTCTTCAACGAAGAAGAGTCCCTCGGGGAGCTTCATGAGTGGACGAGGAAAACGATGATTGACAATGGATTCGACTACGAGATGATATTCGTGGACGACGGCAGCACTGACGGTTCCTGGGCCAAGGTGCAGGAACTTGCGGCAGAGGACCCTGACGTGAAGGGAATATCGTTCCGCCGCAACTACGGCAAGTCCGCCGCCCTCTACGAGGGCTTCGAGGCCGCCGTCGGAAGGGTTGTCTGCACGATGGACGCAGACCTTCAGGATTCCCCGGAGGAGCTCCCGGAAATGTACAGGATGATCACCGAGGAAGGCTATGACGTCGTTTCCGGCTGGAAGCAGCACCGCCAGGACAACAAGATGACCAAGAACCTTCCTTCCAAGCTGTACAACGCCACGGCAAGGATGATCACGGGAATCAAGCTGCACGACATGAACTGCGGCATCAAGGCCTACAGGCACGAGGTCGTCAAGAGCATCGAAGTCTACGGGGAGATGCACCGCTACATCCCTTACCTTGCCAAGAACGCCGGCTACGACAGGATAACCGAAAAGCCGGTCCACCATCAGAAAAGGAAGTTCGGCACCAGCAAGTTCGGAATAGAAAGGTTCGTCAACGGTTTCCTTGACCTGATCTCCCTGTGGTTCCTGAGCACGTTCGGCAAGAAGCCGATGCATTTCTTCGGATTCACTGGACTGCTGATGTTCCTGGTGGGTTTTGTAATGACAGTCTGCATCATCGCAGCCAAACTTGTCCACCAGGCCAACGGAGTCCATTTCAGAGCCGTCACCGACCAGCCTCTCTTCTATCTTGCAATACTGGCTGTCGTTCTCGGTGTCATGCTGTTCCTGGCCGGATTCATCTGTGAGATGATCTCCAGAAGTTCGACAGAAAGGAACAAGTACAATGTCAAGGAAAGAATATGATAGTACTCAAATTCGGCAGCACTGCCCTCGACACTCCGGAGCATGTCCAGAAAGCGAAGGAGATAATTGAGAAGACGGAAGGAGAATGCATAGTGGTCACCGCGCCCCTGGATGGCGCCAGCGACCCGAAGGAGTCTGCGAAAGCCACGGCAAAAGCCCTCTGCGACGCAGTGGAAGGTTCCTTCTACGGGGTCCCGGACCAGTATCTCTCGGGTCACCAGGACCCTCACGTCAAGACAGCGGTCATCCCGGGATACATCCCTGACGGTGTCAGGACCGGTGAGTTTGACAACCTTGAGAACGGCGGCGCAGCGGATTACCTCGCCAGCCTCATAGCCTCGGCCAACAAAGCTGATTCCCTGGTCATCTGGACCGACTACGACGGATTCATGACCGCCGACCCGCTGGCGGTCAGGACAGCCTACGTCATCAAGGAGATGACCTACAGAGAAGCCATGGAACTTTGCAACTTCGGTTCCAGCCTCATCTGCTCGACTGCGCTGTATCCTGTCCTTGCGAACAAGATTCCCCTGATAGTCAAGAATTTCCACAATCCGGCAGGCTCCGGTACCACCATCAAGGAGAGTGCGGCGGCAAGCGGGAAATCCATCCGTGGAATATCCTCCATCGACGACGTCTGCCTGATCTCATTGAGCGGCAACTCCCTGG
>JAKSJH010000122.1 GCA_024398315.1 Bacteroidales bacterium | reverse complement strand
CCCTCTGGCCGACGGCATGGCCCTTCTCCTTCTTCGCATCCTGCTCCGTGTCGAAATCCTCGTCATCCTGGTAGTAGGCCAGGAAGCGGTGGAACTCAAGGGAGACCAGACGTTTGATGACTTCCTCCTTGTCGAGCCAGGAGAGCTTTCCGTAGACTGCAGGAAGGATTCCCTCCAGTTCCTCGTCGTTGACCTCAACGTTCTCAAGACTGTCTATCAGATTGAATATCTGCTTGCTGCAGATGTCCTTCCCGGTCGGGATATGACCGGCTTCAAAAGTCTGCCTGATGGATTTCTCTATCTGGAGAATGCGCTTCTTCTCCCTGAGGTTGACGATCGTGATGGATATTCCCGTCTTCCCTGCCCTGCCGGTCCTGCCGCTGCGGTGGGTGTAGATCTCGTTCTCGTCAGGAAGGGTGTAGTTGATGACATGGGTCAGGTCGTCGACATCTATTCCTCTGGCGGCCACATCAGTAGCGACCAGGAGCTGGATGTTGTGGAGGCGGAACCGCTGCATGACGTTGTCGCGCTGGGCCTGTGAGAGGTCGCCGTGGAGGGCGTCGACATTGTAGCCGTCCTTGATCAGTTTGTCGGAGACTTCCTGGGTCTCCAGTTTGGTACGGCAGAAGATAATTCCGTAGATTTTGGGATAGAAATCCACTATCCTCTTCAGCGTGCGGTACTTCTCGCTCGCTCTTACTGTGTAGTAGATGTGTCTGACAGAAGAGGTTCCCTCGTTCCTGCCGCCTATCACTATCTCCTTCGGCTCGCGCATGTACTTCATCGAAAGCCGCTCGATTTCGTCCGGCATCGTAGCAGAGAAGAGGAGCGTAGTACGGTTCTCCGGAACAGCGGCAAGGATGGTGTCTATGTCTTCAAGGAAGCCCATGTTGAGCATTTCATCCGCCTCGTCCATCACGACGGTGCTGACTTTGGAGAGATCGACGACCTCCCTCCTGGTGAGATCCAGGAGACGGCCTGGAGTGGCGACTATTATCTGTGCACCCTTGTTCAAGTCCTCGATCTGGTTCCTTATAGAGGCACCGCCATAGACCGGGATTATCCGCAAGCCCTTGAGATAGCGGGCGTAGTCCTTGAGGTCCGCGGAGATCTGCATGCACAGTTCTCTGGTAGGACTCAGGATAAGCGTCTGAGTTGACTTGTCATTCAAATCTGTCTTCTGCAGCACAGGGAGGCCGAATGCGGCTGTCTTTCCCGTACCTGTCTGTGCCAGGGCGATAAGGTCGCCTCCTCCTCCCAGGAGGAATGGAATCACTTCGGACTGGACCGGCATGGGCGTTTCATAGCCCAGCTCCTTGATGGCCTGCAGCAGGGCCTCCGACAGTCCGGATTCTTCAAATTTCATCATAAAAAGATCTTTCTGTTATCAATCTGCAAAGTTAGAATGTGTTTTGAAATGTTCGATGAAAAAATGAGTATATTTGTACTATGAGAATATTCAGAAAGATTGTCGGGAAAGCCTATTTCGGCCTGCTGAGCGTCCGATGCGCCAAGTGGCCTGAATGGACAGACTATGTCGAGGTCAACGGCCAGAGGCTGCTCTATGCGGTCAGAGGTCCGGAAGACGGACTCCCGGTCGTGCTTCTGCACGGCAACGGCGGGTCGCACAAGAGCATGCTCACCCAGGCCAAGAGACTGGCCCTTGCAGGTTATAGAGTCTACAGTCCGGACTCGCGCGGCCAGGGGGCCAATCCACCTCTGGAGGAATATCACTATGCCGACATGGCCGAAGACGCATGGGCGTTCATCCGGGAGATGAAACTTGAGAAGCCTGCCGTCTACGGCTGGAGCGACGGAGGAATCCTCGTGCTGATGATTGAGCTCGCCCACCCTGGAACGCTCGGTCTCGGAGCCATCAGCGGAGCGAACCTCTGTCCTGACTGCGGACCCGACTTCGAGGAATTCAAGAACTGGATTCTCGAGCAGGACACCCCTGTCACCAGGATGATGCTCGTCGAACCGGACATAGACCCCGGGTCCCTGAAAGCGATAAAGTGTCCGTTCCTCGTCACCGTAGGAGACAAGGATGTCATCAGCATAGAACACACGCATCTCATTTCGGACAACATTGAAGGTTCCGAACTGGTCGTGGTTCCGAACGCCACGCACTCCAGCTTCATCAAGAGGAACCCGAGGATGGGACGCCTGCTGCTGGACTTCTTCAAACGCCACGGCTATGTCAATGCGGACTGATCAGAAGCTGTTATTGAAATAATGATAAACACCACAGAACAGAATTCGCTCTACGCCCATCTGGACGAGATGAGCACTGGAGAGCTCCTTCACAGCATCAATGCTGAAGACAGGAAGGTTCCTCTGGCCATAGAAAGTTCGATACCTCAGATAGAGAAAGTTGTCGACAGGATAGTTGAAAGGATGAAGCGCGGAGGACGTGTCTTCTACCTGGGCGCCGGGACAAGCGGCAGGCTGGGCATCGTGGACGCTTCCGAGATTCCCCCGACCTACGGGGTCCACGGCAAGTTCATAGGACTCATCGCCGGAGGCGACGGAGCGATAAGGACTGCCGTCGAAGGAGCCGAGGATGACTTCGAGCAGGGCTGGAACGACATCCTGGCATTCAATCCTACCGAGAACGACTGCGTCATCGGCATTGCGGCATCAGGAAGGACGCCCTATGTGATAGGCGCAATAAGGACAGCACGCGAGAAAGGTCTCTTCACGTCCTGCATCACCTGCAACCAGGGTTCCCCGATGGCCGCCGAAGCTGAAATTCCAATCGAGACCGTCGTAGGGCCTGAATTCGTCACCGGAAGCACGAGGATGAAAGCCGGAACAACGGCCAAGCTGATCCTCAACATGATCTCGACTTCAGTGATGATCCTGATGGGACACGTCAAGGGCTGCAAGATGGTCGACATGGCCTTGAGCAACAAGAAACTCATCGACAGAGGAGCCAGGATGATCATGGAGGCCACCGGAATAGAGGATTACGACCAGGCCAGGTCACTTCTTCTTGAATATGGACAGGTCAGGGCGGCGGTGGACGCCTTCTACCAGGCGAAGATGCCTTTCAGCAAACTTGACAGATAACCGGTTATGAAGATATTAGTAGAAAGCGGAGCCACCAAGAGCGACTGGAGGATCATTGAGGGGGACAGGCAGACCGGGCAGTTCCTCTGTTCCGGGATGAATGTTTCTTCAATGAATATGGAGACAATCACTTCCACCCTCTCAGAAGGTCTCTCCAAGGCCGGATGCAAGACATTGGAAGGATTCTATCTCTATGCCGCCGGAGTTGTGAGCGACGAGATACGCAGGACCCTGACCGACTTTGTCAGCGGAAAGGTTCAGGTCGGGGAAATCGAGATCCAGAACGACCTTCTCGGAGCGGCCAGATCGGTCTGCGGCCACGGCAAAGGCATAGTGGCTATTCTCGGCACCGGATCGAACACCTGTTTCTACGACGGAGAGACCATCTCCCAGAAGGTGATGGCCGGCGGTTTCATCCTCGGAGACGACGGCAGCGGAGCCGTGCTGGGCAGGATGTTCCTTGCCGACTATCTGAAAGGGCTCGTGCCGGAACCCCTCAAGAGCGATTTCGAATCTCATTTCGATTCGTCATACGCAGGGATTGTGGCGAATGTCTACAGGTCTGACAGTCCTTCGGGCTACCTGGGCAGGATTGCTCCCCTGGTGGTCTCGCATTACGATGAGCCTTATGCCAAGGAACTGGTTGACAGGAATTTCCGCAATTTCATAGAAAGATCGCTGCTGCGCTACGACACCTCCCTCTATCCGGTCGGAGTTGTCGGCGGCTTCGGGACAGCCAACAAGGACAAGTTCTCCCGCCTGTGCGAAGAAGCGGGCATAAAGGTAGGCCGCTACGTCATGGCGCCTGTGGAGGGGCTTGTCGAGTACCACTGCGGAAGAATCTGATTTACAAGCATATTCAAAGGACAAGGAATGGTTTCTATCGAAGAGGTAAAAGATGTCAGTCTCCTGAACACTTTCAGGATCAAGGCAAGAGCGGCGGCCTTCGTGGAGTACGACTCCATCGATGACCTCGCCCGCATCGACTTCGCCATGCTGCCGAAGCCGGTCAGACACATCGGTTCCGGAAGCAACCTTCTTTTCACAAAGGATTTCCCTGGCACCCTGCTCCATTCTCAGATACGCTTTCTCAGAGTCATAGCCGACCACGACGACGATGTCCTCGTCGAGGCCGGTTCAGGAGTTCCGTTCGACAGCTTCGTCGAATGGGCCTGTGCGTTGAGGCTATGGGGAGTAGAGAACCTGTCGAAGATTCCTGGAGAGATTGGAGCCGCCGCAGTCCAGAACATCGGTGCCTACGGAGTGGAAGCAGCTGATAACATTCTAAGGGTCAACTGCTTCGACATCCAGACCGGCAGGATGGTCACTTTCGAGAAGAAGGACTGCCGCTACGGCTACAGGACATCCGTGTTCAAGGAGGAAGGGGTCAAGGGAAGGTACATCGTCACCAGCGTTCTTTTCCAGCTCACAAAGGAATATTCTCCGAAACTTGAATATGGGAACATTATCTCCGTCCTCGGAGGCAGGAAAGTGATGTGTCCGAACGATGTCCGCAAGGTGGTGATATCGATAAGGGACTCTAAACTGCCTGACCCGAAAGTCATTCCAAGTGCCGGAAGTTATTTCAAGAACCCGGTGGTCAGCGACAGCGACTATTCAAGGATAAAGGAAACCGCCCTGAAAGACATGGGCGGGAGCGTCAAGGTGCCCGGATTCGACGTCCCCGGCGGCGTCAAGGTCCCGGCGGCCTGGCTGATCGACAGCCTCGGACTCAAGGGCACACAGGTAGGAGGGGCCGCCGTCTACGAGAACCAGCCCCTGGTGATTGTCAACAGGACCGGCAAGGCCACAGCAAAGGACGTGATGGGACTGGAGGAACTCATCGTAGGAAAAGTGAAGGAAAAGTACGGAATTTCCCTCGAACGAGAGGTAGAGCATCTGTAAATAAATCTAAATCAACCGAATATGTCTAGCTACATCATCGAAGGAGGCAGGCCGCTGAGCGGTTCCATCGAACCTAAGGGAGCCAAGAACGAAGCTCTGCAGGTCATCAGCGCTGTTCTGCTCACGGACGAGGAAGTCACAATCTCCAACGTGCCTGAGATTCTCGACATCAAGAACCTGATCGCCACGCTCGAAGTAATGGGAGTGAAGGTCAGCCGGCTTGAAGAAGGAAAGTACAGCTTCAAGGCTGACGGGGTGGACATTGAATATTCAAGGAGTGCCGACTTCGTGAAGAGATGCGCCGCTCTCCGCGGATCTGTGATGCTGGTCGGTCCCCTTCTGACAAGGTTCGGCAAGGCATATTTCCCGAAACCGGGAGGAGACAAGATAGGCCGTCGCAGAGTGGACACACACATAGACGGAATGTGCCGCCTCGGAGCCACAGCTCTCTATGACGCTCAGATGAAGGCCTACAGCCTGGATGCCAGTGCAGGTCTTTCGGGTTGCTACATGTTGCTGGACGAAGCTTCCGTCACCGGAACGGCCAACATCGTGATGGCATCAGTCCTGGCGAAGGGTGTCACCACAATCTACAACGCAGCCTGCGAGCCTTATGTGCAGCAGCTCTGCAAGATGCTCTGTTCGATGGGTGCGAAGATCGAGGGCATCGGATCCAACCTGCTGACAATCACAGGCGTGGAGAATCTTCACGGAACCGGGCACAGAATCCTTCCGGACATGATCGAGGTGGGCAGCTTCATTGGAATGGCGGCGATCAACCAGTCCAGCATAACCATCAAGAACGTTTCTTTCGACGACCTGGGAATCATTCCGGAGGCTTTCCGGAGGCTGGGAGTCAAACTGGAAAGGAGGGGGGACGACATCCTTGTGCCTCATCAGGAAAGCTACGAGATCGAGTCATTCATGGACGGCTCGATCATGACCCTGGCCGATGCTCCATGGCCGGGACTCACTCCGGACCTTCTGAGCGTCATGCTCGTCGTTGCGACCCAGTGCAAGGGAAGCGTGCTGATACACCAGAAGATGTTCGAAAGCCGTCTGTTCTTCGTCGACAAGCTGATAGACATGGGGGCCCAGATCATCCTCTGCGACCCGCACAGAGCCGTCGTCATAGGTCACGACCACAAGATCCAACTGAGAGCGAACAGGATGGCCTCACCTGACATCAGAGCCGGAATCGCAATGCTCCTGGCCGCAATGTCGGCGAAAGGCACTTCCGTCATCGACAACATCGAACAGATAGACAGAGGCTACCAGCAGATAGACCAGCGCCTCAACGCCCTCGGGGCGAACATCGTCCGAGAATAGATCAGAAGTCTCTGTCCTTCAGTACAGGGAATTTCATCCGGAATTCCTCCAGGGCCGGGAGATCAATCTCAGCCGTAAGAGCATATTCCTGATTGTCAGGAGCTTCCGTAGCAACTCCATAAGGGTCCACGAAAGCGGTTCCGCCGCAATAGACGCAGGACGGGTCGTTTCCCACCCGGTTGACGCCAAGCAGGAAGGCCTGGTTCTCGATGGCCCTTGCCTTCAGCAGGGTCCTCCACGCCTCGACACGAGGGGGAGGCCATGAGGCCACATAGAGCATCCCAACATAATCCTCCCTGCTGCGCACCCAGAGAGGGAACCTTAGGTCATAGCAGACATTGAGGATGAAACGCACGCCCTTCCACTCGACGACACAGCGGGACTCCCCTGCCTTGTAGCGGTGATGCTCTCCGCTGTAGGTGAAGAGATGGTGCTTGTCGTAGAAGGTGACTTCACCGTCCGGCTTGACGAAATAGAAACGGTTGCGGTAGCTCCCGTCGGTGTCGTGAACCGCGACGCTTCCGGCCACGGCCGCGCCCGTCTTCCCGGCAGTCTCTTTCATCCAGACGAGCGAAACAGGCTCAGGATCATATTCCTCAGCGATTCCTACAGGGTCGGTGGCGAATCCTGTGCTCCACATCTCCGGAAGTACATAGAGTTCACTTCCGGGATTGGCTTCAATGAGCCTGGCTGCCGTCACTGAGTTCGCAGAAGGGTCGCCCCAGGCGATGTCCATCTGCAGAAGGGTCACTTTCATCTGTATGCTTATTTGGAATGGTCTTCGTTGAACATCTTCATTCTCTCCTGGAGTACAGGATAGAGTTCGTCCCTCATCCTCGATGTGCAGGCGCGTACGCCTGGCTGATGGCTTCCGGTGGTGTCCAGGTTGATGCTGGAGACGCCGTAGTGGATGAGTTCCTTGACAAGTTCGCTGCCGCTGAGCCCCGGGTAAGAGAGCGAGAAGAAGAAACCGTCTCCGATTTCTTCGGTGACATCCTTCGGGTAGGTGATGGTGAAACCGTTGTCGCAGAAGATCTTCTTCATCTTCTGAGCGCGGATGGCATATTCATGAGTGTCCTCCACGAAGTTTATCTTTCCTTCGCAGCTGAGGCGGAGCATCTCCGCGTAGCCGTACTGGGTGGTGGCCGTGCAGCCTGAAGTGATCATGTAGAGGATGCTGGCGATGAAAGTCGGGCCGAAGACGCCGGAGTCGTGGTAGCGCTCCTGCAGAGCCGGGAAATGCCTGTCGAAGAGCACGTCGCTGACGCAGGCAAGGGCCATCCTCTGTCCTGCATAGCTGAATATCTTCGAGCTGGAGAGCATCAGGATGTAGTTGCCGGTGTAGCGGGCGACAGTGCGGACGTAAGGTTCGACATAAGGATGGGAGAGGTCGCGGCGGTTGTCCATCGCAAAGTAGGCCAGGTCTTCAAGCACGATGGCATCGTACTTTGTGGC